>NZ_LFHY01000010.1:0-118770 GCF_001660175.1 Escherichia sp. B1147 | reverse complement strand
ATTTGAACCGACGACCTTCGGGTTATGAGCCCGACGAGCTACCAGGCTGCTCCACCCCGCGTCCGTGGATGCGCACTATACTCTGCTCGCGTTTTCATGCAACCTTTTTTTTACCCGGATCACGTATTTGGCATGACTTTGAACAAAAACAAAGCATTGAAGTCTGTTTTTTGTACAAAATTTGCATCAGGTAACACTACGGATTTCATTAAAGGCGACGGTTTGTTATCTTCATTAACGCCTTATTTTTTTAACCTGAAGAAGAGAACGATGAAAGGACGTTGGGTAAAGTACCTTCTTATGGGCGCGGTTGTGACGATACTAGCCGCCTGCTCCTCCAAACCAACCGATCGCGGACAGCAATATAAAGACGGGAAATTTACCCAGCCTTTCTCTCTGGTGAACCAACCAGATGCCGTTGGCGCGCCGATTAACGCCGGTGATTTTGCCGAACAAATTAACCATATCCGTAACGCGTCGCCGCGTCTGTATGGCAACCAGAGTAGCGTTTATAACGCCGTGCAGGAGTGGCTGCGTGCGGGCGGTGATACCCGCAATATGCGCCAGTTCGGCATTGACGCCTGGCAGATGGAAGGTGCGGATAATTACGGTAACGTGCAGTTTACGGGCTATTACACGCCGGTGATTCAGGCGCGCCATACTCGTCAGGGCGAGTTCCAGTATCCTATTTACCGTATGCCGCCAAAACGTGGGCGTTTGCCGTCTCGTGCGGAGATCTACGCCGGAGCATTGAGCGATAAATATATCCTCGCTTACAGCAACTCTCTGATGGATAACTTCATTATGGATGTGCAGGGTAGCGGGTATATTGATTTTGGTGATGGCAGCCCGCTTAACTTCTTCAGCTATGCCGGAAAGAACGGTCATGCCTACCGTAGTATTGGCAAGGTGCTAATCGATCGTGGCGAAGTGAAAAAAGAAGATATGTCGATGCAGGCGATTCGTCACTGGGGGGAAACACACAGTGAAGCCGAAGTTCGCGAACTGCTGGAGCAGAACCCGTCTTTCGTCTTCTTTAAACCGCAGTCTTTTGCACCGGTGAAAGGAGCAAGTGCGGTGCCGCTGGTTGGTCGTGCTTCGGTGGCGTCTGACCGCAGCATTATCCCGGCGGGGACGACCTTGCTGGCAGAAGTTCCTCTGCTGGATAATAACGGCAAATTTAACGGTCAGTACGAACTGCGTCTGATGGTGGCGCTGGATGTCGGTGGTGCAATCAAAGGCCAACACTTCGATATCTACCAGGGGATTGGACCAGAAGCCGGACACCGCGCAGGTTGGTACAACCACTATGGCCGTGTCTGGGTGCTGAAAACGGCCCTAGGGGCAGGTAACGTCTTTAGCGGCTGATGTGTTATTCTTTATGCCGTTTTAACGGATATGACAGGGTGAGGGATAACCTCGTCCTTTGATTGTTAGCTAAGTGCGCGTTGTTCATGCCGGATGCGGCGTGAACGCCTTATCCGGCCTACAAATCATGCAAATTCAATATATTGCAGGAGTTATGTAGGCCTGATAAGCGTAGCGCATCAGGCATTTATGCGTTTAGGGTGAGGGATAACCTCGCCCTTTTTAATTCTGAGGTGCTATGTCTGTTGTAATTAGTGATGCATGGCGTCAGCGTTTTGGTGGCACTGCGCGTCTGTATGGTGAAAAAGCGTTGCAACTGTTTGCTGATGCGCATATTTGTGTGGTCGGTATCGGTGGCGTCGGCTCCTGGGCGGCGGAAGCGCTGGCACGAACGGGGATTGGCGCTATAACGCTTATTGATATGGATGATGTGTGCGTCACCAATACTAATCGACAAATTCACGCCCTGCGCGATAACGTCGGGCTGGCAAAAGCAGAAGTGATGGCGGAGCGCATTCGCCAGATTAACCCTGAGTGCCGTGTAACAGTCGTCGATGATTTCGTGACGCCGGAAAATGTAGCGCAATATATGAGCGTCGGTTATTCGTACGTGATTGATGCTATTGACAGCGTACGGCCCAAAGCGGCCCTTATTGCTTATTGCCGTCGCAATAAGATTCCACTGGTCACGACAGGTGGTGCTGGCGGGCAGATTGATCCGACGCAGATTCAGGTTACCGATCTGGCGAAGACGATTCAGGATCCACTGGCGGCGAAGCTGCGCGAGCGCCTGAAAAGCGATTTTGGCGTGGTGAAAAACAGTAAAGGTAAGCTCGGCGTGGATTGTGTGTTCTCTACCGAAGCGCTGGTGTACCCGCAGTCAGACGGTACGGTGTGTGCGATGAAAGCCACGGCAGAAGGGCCGAAGCGGATGGATTGTGCATCTGGATTTGGTGCCGCGACGATGGTAACCGCCACCTTTGGGTTTGTTGCGGTTTCTCATGCGCTGAAGAAGATGATGGCGAAAGCGGCGCGTCAGGGGTAAATATCAGGTCGGATGCGACGACGGGTGTGTCTTATCCGACCTGGAACTGTGTAACATCAAGCTTGCTTCGCCGCGGCGAGAATTGCCTCGCTTAACGCATTCAGTCCCTGACTGCGAGAGGCGCTAAGTTGCGCACGCAATCCCAGTTCATCAAACAATGCCAGCGGCGACTGTGCCTGTAACTCGGCGGCGGTTTTGCCCTCAACGGCAGTCAGCAACACGGCCAGCAGGCCGCGCACAATGCGCCCTTCGCTATCACCAAAGAAATGCATCTTGCCGTTTTCAGCGACGGTATATCCAAGCCAGACGCGGTTTTCACATCCGGCAATCTCTTTGGCCTGGGCTTTTAATTCGTCTGGCAAAGCAGGAAGTTGTTTCCCCAACATAATCAGCTGGCGATATTTGTCTTCCCATTGCGTCAGTGGCGCGAAAGTATTGCGTAGCGTCTCTACGGTAACAGTTGTGCCGAACGGATGTCCGGCGAATTGCGAGTTCGTCATTAATCCACCAATAATTCCAGTGCGCGGTCAACGGCATTCACCAGCGCATCCACATCACTCTTTGTATTATATGGCGCAAATGAGGCGCGCAGTGTGCCGGTTACGCCTAACTCTGCCAGCAGCGGTTGAGCACAGTGCTGCCCGGCGCGCAGGGCAATACCATATCCCGCCAGAAGCGTCACCATATCGCTGTGATGAATGCCTGCGAAATCAAAGGCCAGCAGGCTGGAGTCCTGGCAGCGGAATGAACGAAAGCCAGGACGTTTTGCCAGAGCGTCTTCTGCAAGCGTTGCCAGACTACGGCTCCAGCTTTCTGCCTGGTTGATATCATAATCTGCCAGCCATTCCAGCGCCGCGCTTAAACCAATGACACCGGCGACATTTGGCGTTCCAGCTTCCAGTTTCCACGGTGCGGATTGAGTGGTGAAGCCGTCAAAACTCACTTCGTGAATCATTTTGCCACCGCCCAGCCAGGGCGACATTGCTTCCAGCAGTTCTGGTTTGCCGTAAAGCACGCCGATACCCGTCGGGCCATACAGTTTGTGACCAGAGAAAGCATAGAAATCAATATCCAGTTGCTGAACATCGGCAGGGAAATGCACTGCGCCCTGAGCACCATCAACCATCACCACCATCCCGGCTGAATGAGCAAAGGTAATCGCTCGCGCCAGATCCGGGCAACCGCCAGTGACGTTCGACATCTGGCCCAATGCCAGAATTCGACTACGGGGAGTAATTAATTCCGGCAATAAATCGACATCCGGCAACCACTGCGCATTAAGCGGCAATTTCACCACTTTAGCACCGGTTTGTTGGGCGACCATTAGCCAGGGAACGAGATTAGCGTGATGCTCTGCCACGCTGACAATAATTTCATCACCCGGTTGCAAGTGCGGGCGGGCATAACATTGCGCCACCATGTTGATGGATTCGGTGGTGCCGCGCGTCCAGACGATAGTTTTATCATCCGGTGCATTGAGTAATTGCGCCACTTTCTCCCGTGCGGCCTCATAACGCGCGGTCAGGCGTTGGGCTTCGGCAAACTGGCTGCGATGAACGTTTCCGGCGCTCAGGCTATAGAACTGCCGGGTAGCTTCAACCACAGCTTCAGGTTTGAGTGCGGTCGCAGCACTATCGAGATAAACGCCCGCATCCTGTAGCGCGGGAAACTGGGCGCGAAATTGCGCGGGATTAAAAACGTTCATGAGACTCCTCGGCTTGATTCGCCGATCGTGACGCAAAATTCACTTTGATACAAGGTGAGTGCTAACCCTCGGAATCGTCTGGATATCCTGTCGAAGCCGCGTCAGTAACATATGCTGAATAGTGTTAGGCGTTAATTTTAGCCTGTTAATCAATCTTGTTAAGATTTAGTAATCGCTTTAAGGAGAAGAAGATGAAAAAGACTGCCGCAATTATCTCTGCCTGTATGCTGACTTTTGCCCTGAGCGCCTGTTCCGGTTCGAACTATGTGATGCACACCAACGATGGACGCACTATTGTTGCCGATGGCAAGCCGATGACGGATGATGAAACCGGTATGATTTCTTATAAAGACGCTAATGGCAACAAACAGCAGATCAACCGTACCGACGTGAAAGAGATGGTCGAGCTGGATCAGTAATTCACGATCGCAGGGTAAAAAAAAGCACCGCAATTAGGCGGTGCTACATTAATCACTATGGACAGACAGGGTAAATGTACAGGAAGTGAAAAAAGGTAGCTTTGCTACCATGGTCTGAATCGCAGACCAATTGCAAACACAACAACACAACATCACAACCGTAAGCCAAAAGTTCACCAGAACACGCATTCCGATAAAACTTTTCGTTCCGGCTCAGGAAGTGCCGCCACTATAGGTATTTGCTGGTAGAAGCTCAACGGACAATTTATAATGGCTCAGATAAAAAAAACTAATAGGTTACATACCGTGATCTAATTGTTAAATTCATTTAACATCAAAGTTTAAAAGCCATGTCAAAACGATTACCACCGCTAAATGCCTTACGAGTTTTTGATGCCGCCGCACGCCATTTAAGCTTCACGCGCGCAGCAGAAGAGCTTTTTGTGACCCAGGCCGCAGTAAGTCATCAAATCAAGTCCCTTGAGGATTTTCTGGGGCTAAAACTGTTCCGCCGCCGTAATCGTTCACTTCTGTTGACCGAGGAAGGGCAAAGCTATTTTCTCGATATCAAAGAGATATTTTCGCAATTAACCGAAGCGACGCGTAAACTCCAGGCCCGTAGCGCCAAGGGGGCGTTGACGGTCAGTTTACTCCCCAGTTTTGCCATCCACTGGCTGGTGCCGCGACTTTCCAGCTTTAACTCAGCTTATCCGGGAATCGACGTTCGAATCCAGGCGGTCGATCGCCAGGAAGATAAACTGGCGGATGATGTCGATGTGGCGATATTTTATGGCCGGGGCAACTGGCCGGGACTTCGGGTGGAAAAGCTTTACGCCGAATACCTGTTGCCAGTGTGTTCGCCTTTACTATTAACCGGTGAGAAATCCTTGAAGACGCCGGAAGATCTGGCTAAACATACTTTATTACACGATGCGTCCCGGCGAGATTGGCAGACATATACCCGCCAGTTGGGGCTAGCTCATATCAACGTTCAGCAAGGGCCTATCTTCAGCCATAGCGCCATGGTGCTACAAGCAGCCATTCACGGGCAGGGAGTGGCGCTGGCAAATAACGTGATGGCGCAATCTGAAATCGAGGCCGGACGCCTTGTTTGCCCGTTTAATGATGTACTGGTCAGTAAAAATGCTTTTTATCTGGTATGTCATGACAGCCAGGCAGAACTGGGTAAAATAGCCGCCTTTCGCCAATGGATCCTGGCGAAAGCCGCTGCTGAACAAGAAAAATTTCGCTTTCGTTATGAACAATAATTTATGTAGGGTACGACCATGACCAGCCGTTTTATGCTGATTTTCGCCGCCATTAGCGGCTTCATTTTTGTCGCTCTGGGTGCTTTTGGTGCGCATGTTTTAAGTAAAACCATGGGCGCTGTTGAAATGGGCTGGATCCAGACCGGCCTCGAATACCAGGCGTTCCATACGCTGGCGATTTTAGGTCTGGCGGTGGCGATGCAACGTCGCATCAGTATCTGGTTTTACTGGAGTAGCGTCTTTCTGGCGCTAGGTACGGTGCTGTTCAGCGGCAGCCTTTATTGCCTGGCGCTGTCTCATCTGCGTTTGTGGGCGTTTGTCACTCCGGTCGGCGGTGTGAGTTTTCTCGCGGGCTGGGCATTAATGTTAGTTGGGGCTATCCGTTTAAAGCGCAAGGGCGTAAGTCATGAATAAGGTTGTATTGTTGTGCCGTCCGGGCTTTGAAAAAGAGTGCGCCGCAGAAATTACCGATAAGGCCGGTCAGCGGGAAATATTCGGTTTTGCCCGTGTAAAAGAGAATGCGGGTTATGTGATTTATGAATGTTATCAAGCGGAAGATGGCGATAAGTTAATTCGTGAACTGCCATTTAGTTCATTAATTTTTGCCCGCCAGTGGTTTGTGGTGGGGGAACTGCTCCAGCATTTGCCGCCGGAAGACCGTATTACGCCAATAGTTGGCATGTTGCAGGGTGTGGTAGAGAAGGGCGGAGAGTTGCGCGTTGAAGTCGCTGATACCAACGAAAGCAAAGAGTTACTGAAATTCTGCCGTAAATTTACCGTACCGCTACGGGCTGCCTTGCGCGAGGCGGGTGTGCTGGCGAATTATGAAACGCCGAAGCGTCCGGTTGTGCATGTGTTCTTTATCGCACCAGGCTGCTGTTATACCGGCTACTCCTGGAGCAATAATAACTCGCCGTTCTATATGGGCATTCCGCGCCTGAAGTTTCCGGCAGAGGCACCAAGTCGTTCCACGCTCAAACTGGAAGAGGCATTTCATGTGTTTATTCCTGCGGATGAATGGGATGAACGCCTGGCGAACGGGATGTGGGCGGTGGATTTAGGCGCTTGTCCGGGCGGCTGGACCTACCAACTGGTGAAGCGCAACATGTGGGTTTACTCTGTCGACAACGGCCCGATGGCGCAAAGTCTGATGGATACCGGGCAGGTGACGTGGTTGCGGGAAGACGGTTTCAAATTCCGTCCGACACGCAGCAATATTTCCTGGATGGTATGCGATATGGTAGAGAAACCGGCGAAGGTCGCGGCTTTGATGGCGCAGTGGCTGGTTAATGGCTGGTGTCGTGAAACTATCTTCAACCTCAAACTGCCAATGAAAAAACGCTACGAAGAAGTATCACACAATCTGGCGTACATTCAGGCACAGCTTGATGAACATGGCATCAATGCTCAGATTCAGGCGCGTCAGTTGTATCACGATCGCGAAGAAGTGACGGTGCACGTCCGCCGTATCTGGGCTGCTGTGGGTGGCCGTCGCGACGAACGATAAAAGACATAGCCGGGGCGTCTGCTCCGGCCATAATTTTTACGATGAGGGCGTAACCCCTTTTTTTAACAATATATTCCCGTATTTCGCACGTTCACCTGTAATTACGATCGCAAAGGCTTTTTGTGATCGTTCATAAAAAGCGAAACGGTCAATACGCGTGATTTCCGGGCAGGGTGTTTGCAGCGACAGCGCATCGCGATAACGTTGCTCGACTTCTGGATCAAGAACATCGCCGTCTACCGCCGCCATCATCACCAGCGGCGGTGCGTAGCTATCCAGTTCAAATAACGGGATAATCGCCCGTAGCAAGTCGCTCACCAGCAGGCCGTCGGCGCGAATGACTTGTGGTCCCATAGAATGGGCAGGAAAGTGGGCGTCGGAAAAAATAATCTCATCACCATGCCCCATTTCTGCCAACACCTTTAACAAGTCGGGAGAAATTAACGGCGAAATCGTTTTCAACATTTCATGCTTCCTTTATCAATTCGGCTTCCGTTTGTGGATAGAAGTAGCGGTACTGATACTGGATCTGCGCGCGTGCCTCTTCCGGGCTGCTAAATTCTCCGACACCGTACCAGCCGAACAGGGCTGCACCTATGACGGTCGTTTCAGCGTCATCGAGCACTTTTAGCGGAATATTTAGTACCGTGGCTTTAATCTGGTTCCACAACGTGTTACGACTTCCGCCGCCTACCAGCAGCAATTCAGTGGCTTTGAAGTGGCCAATCTTTTCCAGCATCTCCAGATTACGCAGTAACTGTGCTGTTAATCCTTCCAGTGCTGCGCGATACAAATGCCCACGCGTCGTATTGAGAGTGACGCCTTGCCAGCCGGCGTTCTGGCTCGATAACAAATCACACCGCATGCTCACACCATCCGCTCCCGGTGGAATAAGGCGCGCTTCCTCAATTAGCATTTGCCAGGGAGTATCTGTATTCCAGAGCAGCTTTCTGACCCATTCCAGCACTCCCGAAGCCAGCCACTGCATGCCCGGATTGTACAGGCCAGCCCGGCTATCGAGTTCACAGGTAGAACCGACATACTGACTAAGCAGTGACGTATCAACCTGTGCGCTACGGACCATCAAAATTTCCCAGGTGCCGGAGGAAAGCACGGGTTCGTCTTGCCCGGCACCGGCGCCAAAAAGTGCAAACTGGGTATCGTGGCCTGCGGAGATCACAGGGATACCTGTTGGTAAACCAAGTTGTGTTGCGGCGCTGTTTTGTAGTGTGCCAATTTGTTCACCCGCTTCAACCAGGCGCGGGAAGAGATGATGTGGAATGCCGGTAGCGTGTAAGATTTGTGGACTGAAATGACGCTGTTGAATATCCAGCAACTGACTGGTTCCGGCCATGGTGATATCAGTGGTAAATGCTCCCGTTAAACGCTGATTTATCAGGGACGAAATAAATAACCAGGCATGCGCTTGCTGCAATAGCTGTGGATGGTTTTCTTTTAACCATACGAGTTTGTATAACGTGTTGAAACTGAAAGCGCCGACGCCAGAAATGGTCTGTAACTGTTGCGCAGAAATGAATCGTCCAATGTTTTCCATTACCGCCGCAGTGCGCGGACATTTCCAGCTAATGATCGGATAGAGCAAATTTCCTTGCCTGTCGACCAGCGCACCATCCACGCCAAAGGTGGTTACGGTTATCCCGCGAATCTGGTAAGTATCCAGTTCACTGCTGATTTGCTGACAACAATCAGCAAAACGCTGCAAAATGGCATCTATAGACCACTGGTGCCAGACACTGTTTTCCGTTGCTAAATCGCTGGCATTAGGTGTTGAGGCGCGGGCAACAATTCTTCCCTGCCGATCAACTGCGATCGCCCTGACATTGGTCGCCCCGCAGTCGAGCACCAGGATAACGTCTTGTTTCATAGTCGCTCCTGCTTGGATAAACCCGGTAGACGTTACGCCACCGGGCGCCAGCAATTAACGTTTATATAGCGGGCCGTAGTTCTGGCAAGCGCGATAATCCTGCCCTTCAATATCCATACCGTGTGCGGCCCAGGCTGAAGGGCGATACACTTTGGTTTCTTCGACGTTATGCATGCAAACGGGAATACGTAGCATTGAGGCGAGGGTGATAAAGTCCGCGCCAACATGACCGACAGTTAACACGCCATGATTAGCCCCCCAGTTAGCCATCACCGAGTAGACGTCGCTAAATGGTCCTTTGCCGGTGAGGCGCGGTGCAAACCACGTGGTCGGCCAGGTGGAATCAGTACGTTTATTGAGAATTTCGTGCACTTCCTGCGGCAACTCAACGCTCCAGCCTTCAGCAATTTGTAGTACTGGCCCAAGCCCTTTGATGATGTTGACGCGGGTCATGGTGAACGGAACGCCGCCTTCGGTAAGGAAACGCGACGAATAGCCGCCGCCACGGAAATACTCATGGATTGCCGGGCACCATTCAGTGGCGGCCAGGCAAGCATCTGCCTCTTGCTGGGTGATTTCCCAGTGCGGCTTCATGGTCGGTTTACCTTCACTGTCACGCTGATTACAGGAGCCATCCAGTGCAGCGGAGCCCGAGTTAATCAAGTGGATGATGCCATGTTCCGCCAGACCACTCAGTTTTTGGCCTGTGACGCGTTCTACTGCTTCCGGTGACCAGTAGGTGCGAACATCGGCGAAAACCTGGGCGCTACCGGTAAGCTGATGACCCATTAACATTGCCACGCCGTTCAGGCTGTCGTTTTCTGTCGCGACGACATACGGCTGACGCACGCCATGCCAGTCAAAAGAGCTGTTAAGAATTGCTTCTGCGGTGTCGCCATTTGGGTATTGATCGGTCCAGTGACGTTGGCCCTGGAAGCCAGCGGCAATGGCGTTATAGCCAAGTGATTCTTCAACACGACCAATATCAGCCAGTTTGCTGTTGCCCTGCATCATGTCGCGAATACACATCGCCATCAGCAGGCTTTCGCGTAAAATCTGGCGGTTTTGCTCATCATTACGCTGATATTGTTTGGCATTTTTGTCTTCGCCAAAGCGAAAGTTTTTATCGGCCCAGGCCAGCGCCAGTTCCAGTTCTGCTTCATCATAAATTTTCTGATCGATGCGGCGACGCAGTTCGGTCATATCCACCGCCTGGACTTTCATTCCTAGCCAGGATTCAAAGAAGTTATGATCAACAATGGATCCGGCGATACCCATTGAAATGCCGCCCAGCGACAGGTAGCTTTTGCCCTTCATACTGGCAACCGCCAGGCCTGCGCGGGCAAAGCGCAGCAGTTTTTCTTCAACGTCGTCAGGAATCAAGGTATCTCCGGCATCCTGTACGTCATGACCGTAAATAGAAAACGCGGGCAGACCTTTCTGACTATGGGCAGCCAGTGCGGCAGCCAGATAAACGGCGCCAGGACGTTCAGTACCGTTAAATCCCCAAATGGCTTTCGGGCGCGTTGGATCCATGTCAATGGTTTCGCTACCGTAGCACCAGCAAGGCGTTACGGTAATAGTGAGCCCCACATTCTGGCGGCTGAATTTTTCTTCGCAGGCAGCAGATTCGGCCATACCGGCGATGCAGGTATCTGAAATCACGCATTCAACGGGAGTGCCGCAGGCATGGCGCAGTTTCTCGGTCAGTAGTGCGGCCGTGGCTTTCGCCATATTCATCGTTTGTTCTTCAAGCGACTCACGCACGCCCATGCGACGACCGTCGATAACCGGACGGATGCCAACTTTCGGTAACGTGTTAATTTTCATCAGGATTCCTCATTTCGCTTTATTGGCGCTCTGCTAAGGCGGAGAAAGGAAACCACCGAAGCAGTAGTATTGATCATTAATTGCTAACTCGAGTTAGCTTAGGTGTGTAGGCTTTTTATACACAACTTTTTTGTTGTTGAAATGTGAGTGGGTTCACGAGAAGTGGTTAAAATTCGATCTCTGTCAAATTGTTATTTACCAGGATAAAAAACAATATTTTTAATAATCATGTGGTTATTACATTTTAATGGTTATGCATCACAGTTTTACCTCAAATGATTTGGCTAATTTGTAGACCTAAAATAGCCTTTAAAAGGTGGACGCTAACTCGAGTTAGCAAATGCGGAAAATAAATTGATGCGATAAATATCTATTCAAACGTTATTCGTATCACAGTGGAGATGGCTTTAGTAGCGACGTTTATGCCGTACTTCACATTTTCAGTTTCTGATTATTGAGGAAAGCTGCAATGTCCGAAACATTTTTGCAAATGAAGCATATCACCAAACGCTTTCCTGGAGTGTTGGCGCTTAATGACGTGCAATTTACCCTACGTCGGGGCGAGGTTCATGCATTATTGGGGGAAAATGGTGCAGGAAAATCTACCTTAATGAAAATTTTGTCGGGGGTTTATCAACCTGACGAAGGTGAAATGATTTTTGAAGACCAACCTGTTTCATTCTTGGATCCATTAAGTGCACAGCGCGTTGGTATTACAATTATTCATCAGGAGTTCAACTTATTTCCAGAACTCACGGTAGAAGAAAATATTTTTATTGGTAGAGAGTTTTGTAAAAAGAATCGCTGGCGGCTGGACGAAAAACAGCAACGTCAGGCGACGATTGAGATTTTGCAAAAATTAAATCTGGCAATCTCACCAGATACTCTGGTTGCCGATCTTACGGTTGCCCAGCAGCAAATGGTGGAAATAGCTAAAGCTATTTCTGTTAACGCGAAGATATTAATTATGGATGAACCCACCGCGGCGTTAACAGAAACTGAAATTGAAAGCTTATTTCGCGTTACCCGATTATTGAAAGAGCAGGGCACTGGAATAGTTTATATTTCTCACCGCCTTGAAGAACTGGCGCTTATTGCCGATCGTGCGACCGTAATGCGTGATGGCCAGTACATCAGCACTGTGGATTATGAATGCGTAAATATCAGCGATTTGATTGCCATGATGGTCGGTCGCGATTTAGGGAATATTTACCCTCGCCGCGAGGCGTTGCAGCAGAAGATTCCAGTACTGGAGGCGAATGGACTGACGCGCAAAGGCGTACTTAACGATATTAATTTCACGCTTTATTGTGGCGAGATCCTCGGCTTTGCCGGACTCATGGGCGCTGGCCGTACTGAGCTTGCGCGCGCGATTTTTGGTGCGGACGCCATTGACAGCGGAACGCTAAAATTGAACGGTAAGGAAACTGTTATTAAGGATATTTCGGATGCTATTCAGCAAGGGATCAGTTACCTGACGGAAGACCGCAAAAAAGAAGGTCTGGCACTTAACTTGTCTGTGGAACGGAATATTATGTTGGGAAATTATCCTGAATATTCCGATCGTTTTGGTAATGTCGATTCGCGTCGTTGCCAACAAACCAGTGAGCAACAGGTAAAAGCGTTAAGGTTTAAAACACCACATCTTGAACAGGCAGCATTAAATCTAAGTGGAGGAAATCAGCAGAAAATTATTATTGCGCGCTGGGTCTGTAAAGATACTGATATTTTAATTTTCGATGAGCCTACTCGCGGCATTGATGTTGGCGCCAAGCTGGAAATTTATGAGTTAATGAATCGCCTCGTGGCTAAGGGGAAATCAATTATCATGATCTCCTCTGAATTACCGGAAGTGTTAGGGATGTGCGACCGTATTTTAGTGATGCGCAGTGGTCGAATTACTGGTGAACTTAGCGCGAATGAAGCCACACAAGAAAAAATTATGCAATACGCGACGTTAGAGGATTAAAATATGACTATCTCTGTAACCTCTTCAGACAGCAATAATAAGAAAATAAAAATTAATAAAGAACTCTTGATGCGCCTGGCACCACTTTTCAGCCTGATTATTCTTGTCCTGTTTTTTAGCTTTAGCTCGCCATTTTTCTTTAATACCGAAAATATCATGACGATTGCTCTGCAAACGTCGGTAATCGGCATCATGGCTATTGGCGTAACTTTCGTCATTATTACTGCCGGAATCGACCTTTCACTGGGGTCGGTGGTGGCGTTCTCTGGTGTCGCCGTGGGTATTTGCGCCACGCTGGGTCTACCGCTGCCTGTTTGTATTATTGCCGGTGTTTTAGCAGGTGGATTATGCGGCTATGTGAATGGTTTGTTGGTCACAAAAATGACCATTCCACCGTTTATCGCCACGTTGGGTCTGATGATGTCCGTCAGGGGCATCAATATGGTGATGACCGACGGGCGCGCAATCTATTTTGCCGATTACCCGACGTTCAAAACGCTCGCCCAGGGGCGTTTGTTTGATGTACTTCCTTATCCCGTCTTCTACCTCGTGATAGTAGCGCTTGTTGCTGCGTACATTTTGAAGAAAACCGTTATCGGTCGCTACGTCTATGCCGTTGGCAGTAATGAAGTTGCCGCCCATCTTTCCGGTATTAAAGTTCAGCGCGTGAAAATTTTCGTCTATGCCTTCTGTGGCTTATTAACGGGGATTGCTGGCGTCATCCTCGCATCTCGCCTGAACTCCGGGCAGCCAACGGTAGGTGTGGGTTATGAGCTGGAAGCGATTGCGGCGGTGGTGATTGGCGGAACCAGCTTAATGGGCGGTATTGGCACTATTGGCGGCACCATCATTGGCGCTTTCATTATGAGTGTCCTGAAAAATGGCCTCAATTTAATGGGCGTCTCCCAGTTCTGGCAAATGGTTGCGATGGGAGTCGTTGTCGTGGCAGCCGTTTATCTCGATACCCTACGTAAAAAGATTCGTTGACTAAGGCTCCCTGTTTTATCGGGAAATAACTGCCCTGACGTTAAGGGTGACTCACTCAAAACGGAGTACAACAATGAAAACCAGGAATTTTGTCTATGCGTTATCTCTGCTGGCTTGCATGACTACCAGCGCACAGGCAAAGGATTTTAATCTTCCGGTCGTCAGTAAAGGTTTCCAGCATGAATTTTGGCAAACCGTAAAAATGGGTACTGAAGCTGCCGCCAAAGAAATGGGGGATAAAACCAGCTATGTCGGTCCGGCGGATGAAACGCAAATTGCCGAGCAGATTCAATTAGTTGAAAACGCAATGGCGCAAAAGCCGAATGGCTTATTACTGGCAGCCCTCGACGAGAACGCGCTCGCTCCACTGGTAGAAACGGCAAATTCTCGTGGGATTAAAGTAGTGACCTTTGATTCCGGCGTTAATTCGGACATCCCGGTGAGTTTTGTCGCGACCAATAACCGTAAAGCCGGTGCTCAGGCCGCCGATGCCTTAGCCGCTCAGGTGAATAATAAAGGGAAAGTGGGAATTATCGCACATGTCGCAGGAACCTCTTCCGCCATCGAACGCTCTGAAGGTTTTATAGAGCGGATGAAAGAAAAATACCCGGACATCAACGTATTACCTGTTCAATACAGCGATGGTGATCCACAAAAAGCGATGGATAAAACTATTGACCTGGTTCAGGCAAACCCCGATCTTGCGGGTATCTATGCTACCAATGAAGGTGCAACGCTCGGAGTCGCGAATGCCATTGATAGCCAGAATCTGAAAGGTAAGGTGAAGGCGATTGGTTTCGATAGTACGGAAGCGATTATTAACTTCCTGAAAAATGGCGTCATTCAGGGCTTTGTTGTTCAGGATGCATACCAGATTGGCTATCAGGGGATTAAAACTTTAAATGCTGCGCTTTCAGGGCAAAGCGTTGAAAAAGAGATCGATATCCCGGTGAAGTATGTGAATGCTGAAAACATTAACACACCTGAAATTGACAAACTGCTGCACCCGTTCGGTAAGAAATAAAATGTTGGGGGTGAGCTTTCACCCCCGTGAGCTCCAGCGTCAGGGAGGCTTTATGCATAACGGTTATTTTCTCGGTGTCGATGTCGGATCGGCCAGTGTCAGGGCTGGTGTTTACAGTGACAGCGGCCGCAGGCTGGCATTCGCTACTGCACCCGTCTCCCAGTTTCGTCCTGGCGGCGAGCGTGTCGAGCAGTCTTCGGCTGAGATTTGGCAACAGGTCTGTAAAGCGGTGAAAGAGGCGATAACACTGGCGGAAATTCCGACGACGGCGATTCGTTCACTTGGTTTTGATGCCACCTGTTCACTGGTCGTTCTGGATGCACAAGGTAAAGGTCTGGCCGTATCCCCCGGGGAACCTGCGGAACACGACATCATTATGTGGATGGATCATCGTGCAACTGTCGAGACGGCGCAGATTAACGCGACGAAGGACTCTGCACTGCGTTACGTTGGTGGTGAAGTGAGCGTAGAGATGGAGTTACCAAAGCTACGTTGGTTAAAAACACATTTACCGCAAACCTGGCAGGCCGCTCATCGCTTTTTCGACCTTGCGGATTTTCTGGTCTGGAAGGCGACAGGGCGAGACGTAGCGGGATTGTGCACGCTAACGTGTAAATGGAATTATCTGGCTCATGAGCAACGTTTTAGCCATAGCTTGCTGGAGTCTACAGGCATGCTGGATTTACTCGACAAAATTCCTTCTGACATTCTTCCCCCTGGCACATCGGTAGGGACATTGAGTGCTAATGCTGCGGATGAACTAGGGTTAACGACGGATGTCGTGGTGGCGAGCGGTCTGATTGATGCCCATGCCGGTGGTGTGGCGTTGGCAGGCGCGCAGCCATCAGGAACGCTGGCATTGATAAGCGGAACGTCGAATTGCCACATGCTGTGCAGTGAAAAAAAGATATTCACACCTGGCGTCTGGGGACCATACTGGTCGGCCATGCTACCTGGTTACTGGCTAACTGAAGGTGGGCAAAGCGCTGCCGGTGCGCTGGTGGAGTGGACGCTTCAGGAGTCCGGGGCAAGTGCGGATCTCTTTAACAAGGCGCAGCAACGCGGGTGTCATCCGATTCAACTGATTAATGAATGGGTAGCCGCACTCGAAGAGAACGAATCTGAACCCACGAGAAATCTACATGTGCTTGCCGATCATCACGGTAATCGTTCGCCACGAGCAAAACCTGATGCCAGAGGAAGTGTCTATGGCTTAACGCTGGAGCGTGGTGAAAATCAGCTCGCGCGACTCTATCTTGCGACCTTGCAGGCGATAGCCTTTGGCACCAGACATATTATTGAAACCCTGAGGGAAAATGGCCATAACATTACCCGATTAACCTTATGTGGCGGTGCAACACACAATCCATTGTGGCTACGCGAATATGCAGACGTGACAGGCTGCGATATCCACCTGATACAAGAAGAAGATGCAGTTACGTTGGGCGCAGCAATTAGCGGTGCTGTGGCCTGCGGAGCATGGGGGGATTTTTCATCTGCGTGCAAAGCAATGGTTGAAGCCGGAGAGGTTATTCGGGCAAACCCACAACGCCGTGAATTTTTAGAGCGTAAATACCAGGTTTACCTGACGCTTTGGGAGCAACAACAGGCGGTTAACCAACTGATGCAATAAGACAAAAGTTAAAAATACTTTTATGATTGTGATTTGACGTCTGGATGTTAATTGGGAAATACCTATGGCTAAAACAGTAGAGCAGATAGCCAGTGACCTGAAGTTATCGGTTACGACCGTGCGACTGGTGCTAAATGGAAAAGCGGAACAATATCGAATCAGCGTCAAAACCCAAACGCGTATCAATGAATATGTTGACCGCTATGGCTATACCATTAATTATTCTGCCCGCAGCCTTAAACTTAACAAAACAGATACATTGGGCTTGATTGTTCCCAACATATCCAATGTCTTTTTTGCAACGCTGGCTGAAAAGCTCGAACAACGCTGTCGACGTTCGGGATATCAACTCACTATTAGCTGTACCTATGATGATGTTGACTATGAAAATAAATTAACAAAAGCTTTTATTGCGCGAAATGTCGATGGCCTGTTTATTGTTCCTTCGACACTGGAAAATCAACAACATCATTTACGTAAAATTCGTAAGCCGATGGTGTTACTCGACCGTGATTTTAAATATACCGATAACGCACTGGTAGAGAGTGACAATATATCTGGCGGCGAAAGATTGACACAAAATATTTTAGACGCAGGGCAGACACCAGTATGGTTTTTGCTTGGAGATGCCGGTTTGCCGAGTATTAGCGATCGTCTGACAGGTTATTTGAATGCGTTGGCAAAAAAAGGGATTACCCATCGCGATTGGGTGCGGGAAGGCCCGGTAAATACTCCTGAAGGCGGCTATGTCATTATGGAAAAACTCATTGAAGAGCAGGGATGTCCGCAGGCATTTATCGCCTCTTCTTTACCTGTGCTTGAGGGAGCCGTTCGTGCGATTCGCGATCGCTTTGGCGCTGTACCACCAGAAATCAATATAGGTACGTTCGATGAACATCCTATGTTGGGATTTCTCGCTAATAATGTCTGGTCAATGCAGCAGGATGAAAATGCGTGGGCTGAAAAAGCATTCGAAATGATGTTAAGCGCCCTTGAAGAAAGACCGGTGAAAAAAACGGTTAAAGTAGAAATGAAGTTAATTAAACGTAGAAGAAAAAAATAATCATCGCGGAAAAACAATCAGCCATTGGATAAAAATATTCAATGGTTACTCTCATAACCCGTCTTCATTTGCGGTGCGGTCTTACGCAATAAGACGAGCTGAACCTGTATCTGGAGAATAGAGATGGAAAGAACTCGTTTATCCCGTGAAATAATTGAAACTTGTCTGGAAATGACGCGTCTCGGGTTAAATCAGGGTACCGCTGGAAATGTGAGTACGCGTTTTGAAAATGGCATGTTAATTACGCCAAGCGGTATTCCTTATGAAAGAATGACGGAAAATATGATTGTCTATGTTGATAGCAACGGCAAATACGAAGAGGGCAAAATTCCGTCCAGCGAATGGCGTTTCCATATGGCGGCCTATCAAAGCAGACCGGATGCCAACGCGGTTGTCCATAACCATGCCATCCACTGCACGGCTGTTTCCATACTCAACCGACCTATCCCCGCTATCCACTACATGATTGCGGCCGCTGGCGGTAACTCTATTCCTTGCGCGCCTTATGCGACCTTTGGGACTCGCGAACTTTCCGAACATGTTGCGCTGGCTCTCAAAAACCGTAAAGCAATTTTGTTACAACATCATGGGCTTATCGCTTGTGAGGTTAATCTGGAGAAAGCGTTATGGTTGGCGCAAGAAGTTGAAGTGCTGGCACAGCTTTATCTGAGTACTCTGGCGATTAAAGACCCTGTACCGGTACTGAGCGATGAAGAGATTGCCGTGGTGCTGGAAAAATTCAAAACCTATGGATTACGGATTGAAGAGTAATTTCGTAAAGCAACAAGGAGAAGGACGATGGCTAACAGAATGATTCTGAACGAAACGGCATGGTTTGGGCGCGGTGCGATTGGTGCTCTTACTGATGAGGTAAAACGCCGTGGTTACAACAAGGCGCTGATCGTGACTGATAAAACGCTGATGCAATGCGGCGTGGTCGCGAAAGTGACCGATAAGATGGACGCCGCAGGGCTGGCGTGGGCGATTTACGACGGTGTAGTTCCGAATCCGACAATCAGCGTAGTAAAAGAAGGGCTTGGCGTATTTGAGAACAGTGGTGCGGATTATCTAATCGCCATCGGCGGTGGTTCCCCGCAGGATACCTGTAAAGCAATTGGTATCATCAGCAATAACCCTGAGTTTTCCGATGTACGCAGCCTGGAAGGGCTTTCACCGACCAACAAACCCAGCGTGCCGATTCTGGCAATCCCCACCACGGCAGGCACTGCGGCGGAAGTGACCATTAACTACGTGATCACTGATGAAGAAAAGCGTCGTAAGTTTGTTTGCGTTGATCCGCATGATATTCCGCAGGTGGCGTTTATTGATGCTGACATGATGGACGGCATGCCTCTGGCGCTGAAAGCCGCGACGGGTGTCGATGCGCTGACTCATGCTATCGAAGGATATATTACCCGTGGCGCATGGGCGCTGACCGATGCGTTGCACATTAAAGCCATTGAAATTATTGCCGGTGCGCTGCGTGGTTCGGTTGCTGGTGATAAGGATGCCGGAGAAGAGATGGCGCTCGGGCAGTATGTTGCGGGTATGGGCTTCTCGAACGTTGGACTGGGGCTGGTGCACGGTATGGCGCATCCGCTGGGCGCGTTTTACAACACCCCTCACGGTGTCGCTAACGCCATTTTGTTACCGCATATTATGCGTTATAACGCCGAATTTACTGGCGAGAAGTACCGCGATATTGCGCGTGTAATGGGCGTAAAAGTGGAAGGTTTGAGCCTGGAGGACGCACGTAATGCCGCTGTTGAAGCGGTGTTTGCTCTCAACCGTGATGTCGGTATTCCGCCACATTTGCGTGATGTTGGTGTACGCAAGGAAGACATTCCGGCACTGGCGCAGGCGGCACTGGACGATGTTTGTACCGGTGGCAACCCGCGTGAAGCAACGCTTGAGGATATTGTAGAGCTTTACCATACCGCCTGGTAATTGCGCTGATGTGATAATGCCGGATGCGACGTTTGTGCCGCATCCGGCACGGTTTTACCGTACCAACCGTAATTGCTGTAAATTGCCGTCGATATGCAAATCAGTCTGTAAGCGGGCGATATCACGGCAAAGGAACGCCATCTCTTTATGGACTTCTAATTTCTTGCGCCACTTTTCGGCAACCGCGTCCAGATTTTCATAGATCCCTTCCAGACTCTGAAACTCGACCAGCAGCTGCGTGGCGCTTTTGGGCCCAATCCCCGCAACGCCTGGCACCTTTGAACTACTGATCCCCGCCAGCCCCCAGTAATCGGGCAATTGCTGCGGTTGAACGCCAAATTCTTTATCGATAAATGGCGCATCCAGCCAGCGTTTCTGGAAGTAATCACGAATACGCAATGTAGGTGAAAGTAGCTGACAGTAGCCTTTATCTGTCGAAACAATGGTTGCCTGATGCCCTGCCTGGGTCACTTTGACCGCCAGTGTGGCGGCTAAGTCATCGGCTTCGTTGCCGCTGGCTGACCAGCACGGGACGCCGCGTTGCTCAAATGCTGCGCGTAATGCAGGCATTTCGTTGTACAACTCTTCCGGCATTGGCGGGCGACCCGCTTTGTAATCTGGCAGGCGCTGATGACGCCAGCCGCTACTGCGATTTTCATCATCAAAAACGGCGACGGCGTGGGTCGGCTGGCTGTGCATAATAAGTTGATCAAGGGCGTGCTGGCAGGTTTCGACACAGGGTGAACCCTGCACGGCATGAATGCGACGAATAAGATTCAGTGCATCGACGATAAGCAAATGAACAGCCACGATATTCCCCCTTAAAGATCAGGCGATAAGGGTAACATTCGATACCGGAAGAGGCTACGACTGGATGAGAAAACAGGAAGAGGGCTCGCAAAACGAGGTCTGATATTGACGACAACGCCAAATTGCCTGATGCGCTACGCTTATCATGCCTACAAAAGAATCGCAATCTATTGAATTAGCGCTGTTTTGTAGGTCTGATAAGGCGTTTACGCCGCAACCGACATAAACAACAGGTACATTTTCAACAATGTGAGGCCTCGCAAAACGAGGCCTCAGAAGAGAGATTAATCGCAGGCAACGATCTTCATCGCCAGGCCGCCGCGAGAGGTTTCGCGGTACTTGGCGTTCATGTCTTTACCTGTTTCGTACATGGTTTCGATAACTTTATCGAGGCAGACGCGCGGTTCGCTGGTACGGCGAAGCGCCATACGCGCGGCGTTCACCGCTTTCACTGCCGCAATGGCGTTACGCTCGATGCACGGTACCTGAACCTGTCCAGCAACCGGGTCACAAGTCAGACCGAGGTTATGTTCCATGGCGATTTCCGCCGCGATGCACACCTGCGCCGGGCTTGCGCCTAACAATTCAGCCAGACCAGCCGCCGCCATTGAGCACGCCACGCCAACTTCACCCTGGCAACCTACTTCGGCACCAGAAATCGACGCGTTCATCTTATAAAGAGAACCAATGGCGCTTGCCACCAGCAGATAGCGAGCCAGTGAGTTAGCGTTCACTTCGCGGATAAACTTGTCGTAGTACGCCAGCACTGCCGGGATAATCCCGCACGCACCGTTAGTCGGCGCAGTCACCACACGACCACCTGCCGCGTTCTCTTCGTTCACTGCCAGTGCGAACATGTTGATCCAGTCAACAACCGCCATCGGGTCAGTGGTGGTTTTATCCTGGCTGACCAGCATTCGGCGCAGCGCCGCCGCACGACGTGGAACACGCAGTTTGCCCGGCAGCACACCTTCGGTGGTGATACCGCGTTCAATACCGCCGCGCATCACGTCCCAGACGTTGGCCAGATGCTGCTCCAGTTCTTCTTTGCTGTGCAGCGCCAGTTCGTTTTTCATCATCAGGCCAGAGAGTGACAGCCCGGTTTCCTGACAATGTTTTTGCAGATCCGCAGCGGTTTTGTACGGATACGGAACTTCAACCGGTGCGCTATCCTGCTGGCCAAAATGCTCTTCATCAACGATAAAACCACCGCCGATGGAGTAATAAGTCTGGCTGTAAACGACTTTATCGCCAGCCAGTGCGGTAATACGCATGCCGTTCTCATGCAGAGAAAGGTTATCGGCATGGAAGTTCATGCATTCATCAACCGGGAACTCGACTTCGTGCTGACCGTTTGCCAGCATCAGGCGACCGTGAGTATTTACATCCTGAATAAAACCAGGGATGGAGTCGATATCCACGGTATCCGGCAGATTTCCCGCCAGGCCCATAATAATGGCGATATCAGTGTGGTGCCCTTTGCCGGTCAGAGAGAGCGAACCATAGACGTCAACCACCACGCGGGTTACGTCTTTAAGCAGGTTACGGGCAATCAGATCGTCGGTAAATTGTTTACCCGCTTTCATTGGTCCAACGGTATGAGAACTGGAAGGGCCAATGCCGATTTTGAAAATATCGAATACGCTAATCATAGGAAATACATCGCGTTAAAACGGAGGAAGCGCCGCCCGAAAGCGGCGCGAAAGAACTTAGCTGAACAGAGAGTAGAAGATTGCGGAGATTGCAATCAGACCCATCACGACAACGAATACGTTGCTGATGTGACCGCTGTACTTACGCATTGCCGGTACTTTCTGAATTGCGTACATCGGCATCAGGAACAGGATCATCGCGATGATTGGGCCGCCCAGGGTTTCAATCATACCCAGGATGCTCGGGTTCAGGGTGGCAACAATCCAGGTCGTTACCAGCATGAACAGCGCGGTGATACGGTTCAGCTTGTTGATTTCGATAGACTTACCTTTACCACGCAGTGATTTGATCACCATACCGTTGAAGCCTTCACGTGCGCCCAGGTAGTGGCCCAGGAAGGATTTGGTGATAGCGATAATCGCGATAATCGGAGCCATCCACGCGATGATCGGCGCGTTAAAGTGGTTAGCCAGGTAAGACAGAATCGAGATGTTCTGCTCTTTAGCCGCAGCCAGGTCTGCCGGAGTCAGGCTCAGTACGCAGCTGAATACGAAGAACATTACGGTCAGCACCATCATGATGTGTGCGAATGCCAGGATCTTCGAGCATTTCTGTTCTGCCATATCGCCGTACTCTTCACGCTTCGCAACGGCGAAAGAAGAGATGATCGGAGAGTGGTTGAACGAGAACACCATTACCGGAATCGCCAGCCACAGGGTCATCCACAGACCGTTTCCGGTTGCAGATGCAGTGTCCAGAGACAGAGTTTCCAGTGCTGCGCCGTTCCACTGCGGGATCAGGTACAGAGCCAGAAGCATCAGTACGCCAACAAACGGGAATACCAGAATACTCATCGCTTTAACGATCATCTGCTCACCGAAGCGAACGATGGTCATCATACCCACGATCAGGATCAGCGACAGAATCGCACGCGGCGGCGGCGTCATACCCAGCTGGTGAGACATGAAGCTTTCAACCGTGTTGGTGATTGCCACGCTGTAAACCAGCAGAATCGGGTAGATAGCAAAGAAGTAGAGCAGGGTAATCAGCTTACCTGCGCCAATACCAAAGTGTTCTTCTACAACTTCGGTGATGTCTTCGCCTGGGTTTTTACCAGACAGCACGAAGCGAGTCAGGCCACGGTGCGCAAAATACGTCATCGGGAACGCAAGAATAGCCATGATGATCAGCGGGATCATACCGCCAACACCGGCGTTGATTGGCAGGAACAGCACACCCGCGCCGATCGCCGTGCCGTAAAGGCCCAGCATCCACATAGTGTCTGTCTTGCGCCAGGCACTGCGAGAGTCTTTCGACGCAATCGTGCTGGTTTGAGTCGTTTCCATCTATTTCTCCTGGAGGAATGCAAATAATTCAGCTTTTAGCCAGTTCAGCCCGGGAAGGTGCCTGGCCGTAAAAATGAAATCTGTCTATCGGCGATGGCTTAATCATTTTCCGCCGTAATAATTTGAGGGCGGAAAGATACACACAAGTTATGTATCTATCAGTGATCTTGATCTCAAATACAATAATCTACTTGGAAGATAGATAATCCCAACGCTTTACTCTGTAAATCAAAAGTAAAAGAGAATTTAAGGGCAATATTTGGCAGATTAACGACATCTGGCCTCTTCCGGGGCGCGCAATATATGTAGGTTGAACTGCAAAAATCAATACTTTTAGTTAATGATTGCAGGATTTTCTTTTTTGCAGAGATAAAATGCGGTCTTCAAATCAAGGTAAACGTTTGCGTTATAGCATAAATTGTATGACATATTACAGGTGGTGATATTAATTACCTGATGACGCGCTGAAACATTCAGATAACAAATGAAATAGATTGATTAGTGAGCGACTAAAAAAGAGAAAAACCCGGCAACGAATGTTACCGGGGGAAGGGAGATTAGGTGCAGATTTCGTAGCAAGGGATGTAAGCAGAGCCAGGCAACTTCATACGATGTTGGGCAACAAACCCCTGAAGCAGGTCGTCCATACGGCGCATGATCTCTTTATCACCGTTGATTTTATATGGCCCAAACTCTTCAATGGCGCGAATGCCGACTTCTTTTACGTTACCGGCTACAATGCCTGAAAACGCACGACGCAGGTCGGCGGCCAGCACTTCAACTGGCTGATCCGGATAAAGCTTCAGATTCGCCATATTCTCGTGAGACGGCTCAAACGGCATTTGCAAATCTGGCGCAATACGCATTGACCAGTTAAAGCTGTAGGCATCGCCCGTATCGCGACGGTTTTCTTTCACCTGCGGCATCGCTTTTTTCATCTGACGGGCTACTTCTGCAGCGTCATCAATGATGATGCGATAATGGCGGCGCGCGTTTTCTCCTAACGTATGCACGACAAACTCGTCCAGTACGCGGAAGTAATCAGCACTCTCTTTCGGGCCGGTGAGGATCAATGGCAAGACCTGATCTTTGTTGGCTGGATTCATTAAAATTCCCAGCAAATACAGCAACTCTTCCGCTGTACCCACACCGCCAGGGAAGATAATGATGCCGTGGGCGATACGGACAAACGCTTCCAGACGTTTTTCGATATCCGGCATGATGATCAGTTCGTTAACCAGCGGGTTAGGCGGTTCAGCGGCGATAATCGATGGTTCAGTCATACCAATAAAACGGCTGTCTTTGTAACGCTGTTGGGCGTGTCCAACTGCCGCGCCTTTCATCGGCGCTTCCATCGCACCTGGACCACAGCCAGTGCAGATATTTAACTCACGCAGCCCCAACTGATTACCAACGCGACGGGCATATAAATACTCGTTTTCGTTGATCGAGTGACCGCCCCAGCACACCACCATATTTGGCGCTTCGCCCACATGCAGCGCGCGAGCATTGCGCAAGATAGAAAAGACCAGGTTGGTAATGTGAACAGAGTTGTCGAGATTCAGGTTTGGAAAACGAACGGTGTTATGGATTTGCCCATAGACGAAGAGAATGTCGCGCAGGACAGCGAACAAGTTGGCCTGCAAGGCGCGAATTATACGCCCATCGACAAAAGCTTCTTCCGGGGGGTTGATCAGTTCTAACTTAACGCCGCGTTCACGGCGTAGCACGTTAATGTCGAAATTCTCAAAACGGGACAACAATTCTTTGCTGTTATCGGTGAGGCTACCGGAGTTCAGAACAGCGAGTGAACAGTTGCGAAATAGTTGATAGAGGTCGCTGCTGGCGGTGCGTTTAAGCATGTCCACTTCCAGCTGCGACAACATATCCATGGAGCCAAGCGGGCTAATATGTGTAATCAAGAAAAACTCCTTATGGGACGTTTATCGTCATTCCCTTTGATTACAATAGCCCTGCCTGATGACCTTTCACAACCTTATGCGTGAATCCAGCACGCAAAATTGAGAAAAATTTTATTGCCGTGCCAGACGGGTTGTTGATGGGACAAAATCACCGTTACTGCGCCACGGGTTAATGTCCAGACCGCCACGACGGGTATAACGTGCGTAAACGCTTAATTTCTCTGGCTGGCAGAAGCGTAACAGGTCATTAAAAATGCGTTCTACGCACTGTTCATGGAACTCGTTATGATGACGGAAAGAAACCAGATAACGCAGCAGTTTTTCCCTGTCAATCTTGCGTCCACGATACTGAATTTGGATAGATCCCCAGTCTGGCTGATGAGTAATCAGGCAGTTTGATTTCAGCAGGTGGCTAACGAGAGTTTCTTCCACCACTTTCTCGCCGCTGGTGGCATTCTCAAGATAGTCAGTGGTGAATTCATAGTTATCGATAGCGATATCCTGGTCATCAATGCAGGTGCCATTGAAATGCCCCACCGGCTGACCTTCCAGTTCATCAAGACGATATAACGCCACGCTAACGTTACCCTGGGCGCAGGTGCTTAAGTCGCGCTCCAGCGTCTGGCGCACTTCCTCCCAGTTGTTAAAGCGAGTCTGGTTAAAGCTGTTGAGATAGAGCTTAAAACTCTTCGACTCAATGAGATTTACGCTGGTGTAATCAAGTTCAACATGACCCACGGCAACCTGCGGCAAACCTTTCGCATTCAGCCAGGAAAGTTCATACAGCGTCCAGATATCCGTACCGTGAAAAGGCAGATTATCTGCTTTCAGGCCCAGCGGATCACGATTCAAACTACGTGGAACACCTTGTAGCAGGCTGGCGTCATAGGTATCCCGGTAATCGGTTGATTTTCCAAGAGTCAGGCCCGCAAGTGCCTGATGGTTTGCATAAGAAGACATGTTTCACCGTCATAAACCAGATAAACTAAACGACAAGTGTATCCGGTTTAAGTGAAGAGAGAAATTAGTGGACGAATTGACCGCACAAGCCTTGAAAGATTTTACCATGCGTTACTGCGATGCCTGGCACGAACAGCACAATAGTTGGCCGTTAAGCGAGGAGTTGTATGGTGTTCCTTCACCATGCATTATTTCAACCACTAATGATGCTGTGTTCTGGCAACCGCAGCCGTTTAGCGGTGAGCAAAATGTAAACGCGGTTGAACGTGCGTTTGACATTGTGATACAACCCGCAATTCATGCCTTCTATACGACCCAGTTTGCCGGGGATATGTATGCGCAGTTTGGCGATATCAAACTGACATTACTGCAAACCTGGAGCGAAGATGACTTCCACCGGGTGCAGGAAAACCTGATTGGACATCTGGTTACCCAGAAACGTCTAAAACTGTCCCCCACGTTATTTATCGCCACACTGGAAGAAGAGTTGGAAGTGATTTCGGTGTGTAATCTCTCTGGCGAAGTATGCAAAGAGACGCTGGGTACGCGGAATCGTACGCAATTAGCCTCAAATCTTGCGGAATTCCTTACGCAGCTTAAGCCTCTTCTGTAATCCAAATACCCCGTCTGGCTGTGAGAGATCTCTTACAGACCCTGTAAGAGATCGCCAGGAAGTAAGTGAATACTTAAAAAGATAAGAATCGATATTTCTATTTTAAATCAATGTATTGACGGCAGATTCTTAACTTTTATATGAAATTTTCCTTAAGGCATTGTCTGTAAGCGCCTTGTAAGACTCAGCGAAAAAGACGATTCTATCTTCGTCGACAGGGAGTCAGACAACGAAGTGAACATCAGGATGATGACACTTCTAAAGGACACGCCAGGATGGTGTTTCAGGGAAAGGCTTCTGGATGAAGCGAAGAGGAAAACGCGGGATGCGTTAAAGGACACCTCCAGGATGGAGAATGAGAACCGGTCAGGATGATTCGGTGGGTCAGGATGGCCAGGGACACTTCAGGATGAAGTATCACATCGGGGTGGTGTGAGCAGGAAGCATTAGTTCAGGATGAACGATTGGTCGCAAGGCCACAGGAAAAGTTGTCAAGGATGAGCAGGGAGCAACAAAAGTAGCTGGAATGCTGCGAAACGAACCGGGAGCACTGTGAATACAGTGCTCCCTTTTTTTATTCCTGCTATCCTTCGCGGCAGTTTTTTCTTCTTGAGGTTGCTTTATGACCACTCATGACCGCGTTCGTCTTCAGTTGCAGGCGCTTGAAACATTACTGCGTGAACATCAGCACTGGCGGAGCGATGAACCGCAGCCGCATCAATTCAACAGTACCCAACCTTTCTTTATGGACACCATGGAGCCACTGGAGTGGTTGCAATGGGTACTGATTCCGCGAATGCTCGATCTCTTAGATAATAATCAGCCATTGCCGGGGGCTTTTGCCGTGGCGCCGTATTATGAAATGGCGCTGGCGACGGACCATCCCCAGCGCGCGCTTATTCTGGCGGAGCTGGAAAAACTGGATGCGCTTTTTGCGGATGATACAAACTGATGCTGGAAATACTCTACCTGGATGAATGGCTGGTTGCGGTTAACAAACCGTCTGGCTGGCTGGTCCACCGAAGCTGGCTGGATCGCGACGAGAAAGTGGTGGTCATGCAAACCGTGCGTGACCAGATTGGTCAGCACGTTTTTACCGCACATCGTCTGGACCGACCGACTTCCGGTGTATTGCTGATGGGATTATCCAGCGAGGCCGGGCGGCTGTTAGCGCAACAGTTTGAACAGCACCAAATACAGAAACGCTACCATGCGATTGTGCGCGGCTGGCTGATGGAAGAGGCGGAACTGGATTATCCGCTGGTGGAGGAACTGGATAAAATTGCTGATAAATTCGCCCGCGAAGATAAAGGCCCGCAGCCGGCGGTAACGCATTATCGCGGACTGGCGAGCGTAGAAATGCCCGTCGCGACCGGGCGTTACCCGACGACACGCTACGGTCTGGTGGAGCTGGAGCCGAAAACCGGACGAAAACACCAGCTTCGTCGCCACCTCGCCCATTTGCGCCATCCGATTATTGGCGACAGCAAACATGGTGATTTACGCCAGAATCGCAGCGCGGCTGAACATTTTGGCCTCCGGCGGTTAATGTTGCACGCCAGCAAGTTGTCATTGACGCATCCTTTTACTGGCGAGCCGCTGACTATTCACGCCGGTTTGGACGACACCTGGATGCAGGCATTATCACAATTTGGCTGGCGCGGTCAGCTTCCTGAAAATGAAAGGGTTGAGTTCAGCGCGCCATCGGGTCAGGATGGTGAGATAAGTTCCTAATCCAGGGAGAAAACGGTATGGCGGAAATTGGTATTTTTGTGGGCACCATGTACGGGAATTCACTGCTAGTGGCCGAAGAAGCGGAAGCGATTCTGACCGCACAGGGCCACAAAGCAACGGTGTTTGAAGACCCAGAATTGAGCGACTGGTTACCCTATCAGGACAAGTATGTTCTGGTAGTTACGTCCACGACCGGGCAGGGCGACCTTCCTGACAGCATTGTGCCGCTCTTTCTGGGAATCAAGGATAGCCTGGGCTTCCAGCCGAATCTGCGTTACGGCGTGATTGCGCTCGGCGACAGCAGTTATGTGAATTTTTGCAACGGTGGTAAACAGTTCGATGCTTTGTTACAGGAACAGAGCGCGCAGCGGGTAGGGGAAATGCTACTGATTGATGCCAGTGAAACCCCAGAACCAGAAACGGAATCCAATCCGTGGGTTGAACAGTGGGGTACGCTGTTGTCCTGATTTGTTGTAATGTCCTGCGATCAGAAAAATGTCGTTTTAGCGGCGCTGAATCGAGTCTTTTCAGGCAAATGCCAGTAAAAACTGCTTATTAGCGCGGATTTTTATTGGCGTTTGCCTGGAGTCAAGCGATCTATTTCATACTCTTCTTTATTTCTCTGTTTTAACCCTTCCTTTCTTGTTCTTGTTTTCATTTCCGTGAAGTGGATTCCACCGTCCAGGGCTAATGCCAAAATCGAGCCTCATTGAACGCATTAATGTTGTGTTGTTGCACGGTGAGCCGCTATGGCGTGCTTTTTATACTGCTACAGCCAGATATAAACACGCGCCGTATTCGGCGAACGACCTATAAAAACGGCAAAAAATACCCTACGTCACCTCTGATTTCCTGGCGATGTCGCAGTCCAGAGTGAGCGTGGCTAACGCGAATTTTCAGGAGTGCAACAATGAGTTCTTTAAGTCAGGCTGCGAGCAGTGTGGAAAAACGCACGAATGCCCGCTACTGGATAGTGGTGATGTTGTTTATCGTCACATCCTTCAACTACGGTGACCGCGCTACGCTTTCCATTGCCGGTTCAGAAATGGCCAAAGATATCGGCCTTGATCCGGTGGGAATGGGCTATGTGTTCTCTGCTTTCTCATGGGCTTATGTTATCGGACAGATCCCTGGCGGCTGGTTGCTGGACCGCTTTGGTTCAAAACGCGTCTACTTCTGGTCGATCTTTATCTGGTCGATGTTTACCTTGCTGCAAGGTTTCGTCGATATCTTTAGTGGATTCGGCATTATCGTTGCCCTGTTTACTCTCCGCTTCCTGGTAGGGCTTGCCGAAGCACCTTCTTTTCCCGGCAACAGCCGAATCGTGGCAGCCTGGTTTCCGGCGCAGGAAAGGGGAACGGCGGTATCGATTTTTAACTCCGCACAATACTTTGCGACGGTTATCTTCGCGCCGATTATGGGCTGGTTGACTCATGAAGTGGGCTGGTCACACGTCTTCTTCTTTATGGGAGGCCTGGGCGTAGTTATCAGTTTTGTCTGGCTGAAAGTTATCCACGAACCAAATCAACATCCGGGAGTAAATCAGAAAGAGCTGGAGTACATCGCCGCGGGCGGAGCGCTGATCAATATGGATCAGCAAAACACCAAAGTTAAAGTACCGTTCAGCGTGAAGTGGGGGCAGATCAAACAGTTGCTCGGTTCGCGGATGATGATCGGTGTTTATATCGGCCAGTATTGTATCAACGCCCTGACTTACTTCTTTATTACCTGGTTCCCGGTTTATCTGGTGCAGGCGCGCGGGATGTCGATTCTGAAAGCGGGATTCGTCGCGTCAGTACCGGCGGTTTGCGGTTTTATCGGCGGTGTGCTGGGGGGAATTATTTCCGACTGGTTGATGCGTCGCACTGGTTCACTGAACATTGCGCGTAAAACACCGATCGTGATGGGCATGTTGTTGTCGATGGTGATGGTGTTCTGTAACTACGTCGACGTTGAGTGGATGATCATCGGTTTTATGGCGTTGGCCTTCTTTGGTAAAGGCATCGGGGCGCTGGGGTGGGCGGTAATGGCAGATACTGCGCCGAAAGAGATTAGCGGTCTTTCCGGCGGCCTGTTCAATATGTTCGGTAACATTTCCGGTATCGTCACGCCAATCGCAATTGGTTATATCGTTGGCACTACTGGCTCCTTTAATGGGGCGCTGATTTACGTCGGGGTTCATGCCTTAATCGCGGTTCTGAGCTATCTGGTGCTGGTGGGCGATATTAAGCGTATCGAGTTGAAACCTGTCGCGGGGCAATAAGATGACGACACAATCCAGTCCAGTCATTACTGATATGAAAGTCATTCCGGTCGCTGGACATGACAGCATGTTGCTTAATATTGGTGGTGCGCATAACGCATACTTCACTCGCAATATCGTGGTGCTCACCGATAATGCCGGAAATACCGGCATTGGTGAAGCGCCGGGCGGAGAGGTGATTTATCAGACGCTTGTCGATGCTATTCCGATGGTTCTGGGCCAGGAAGTCGCGCGACTGAATAAAGTGGTCCAGCAGGTGCATAAAGGTAATCAGGCCGCCGATTTTGATACCTTCGGCAAAGGGGCCTGGACCTTTGAATTGCGCGTTAACGCCGTGGCGGCGCTGGAAGCCGCTTTGCTCGACCTGTTAGGTAAGGCGCTGAATGTTCCCGTCTGTGAACTGCTAGGCCCTGGCAAGCAACGCGACGCTATTACTGTCCTCGGTTATCTGTTTTATATCGGTGATCGGACTAAAACCGATCTTCCTTATCTGGACAGTACACCTGGCAACCACGAGTGGTATCAGTTGCGTCACCAGAAAGCGATGAACAGCGAAGCCGTTGTGCGTCTGGCGGAAGCCTCGCAGGATCGCTACGGTTTTAGAGATTTCAAACTCAAAGGTGGCGTATTACCCGGCGAGCAGGAAATCGACACCGTTCGCGCCCTGAAGAAACGCTTCCCGGATGCGCGGATAACCGTTGATCCCAACGGTGCATGGCTGCTTGATGAAGCCATTTCTCTGTGCAAAGGGCTGAATGATGTTCTTACCTACGCCGAAGATCCGTGCGGCGCAGAGCAGGGCTTCTCCGGGCGTGAAGTGATGGCGGAGTTTCGGCGAGCGACCGGCTTGCCCGTCGCGACCAACATGATCGCCACCAACTGGCGCGAAATGGGTCATGCGGTGATGCTCAATGCTGTAGATATTCCGCTTGCCGACCCGCATTTCTGGACGCTTTCCGGTGCAGTTCGCGTGGCGCAGCTTTGCGACGACTGGGGGCTGACCTGGGGCTGCCATTCCAACAACCATTTCGATATCTCTCTGGCGATGTTTACCCATGTGGGGGCGGCAGCGCCGGGTACTCCTACTGCTATCGATACCCACTGGATTTGGCAAGAGGGCGATTGCCGCCTGACCAAAAATCCGCTGGAGATTAAAAACGGAAAAATAGTCGTTCCTGATGCGCCCGGCCTGGGCGTGGAACTGGACTGGGAACAGGTGCAGAAGGCGCATGAAGCCTATAAACGTCTGCCTGGCGGCGCGCGTAATGACGCGGGGCCGATGCAATACTTGATCCCTGGCTGGACCTTTGACCGTAAACGTCCCGTTTTCGGCCGTCATTGATTTTGAATAAGGACATAAATATGAGTTCTCAATTTACGACGCCTGTTGTTACTGAAATGCAGATCATCCCGGTGGCGGGTCACGACAGTATGCTGATGAACCTGAGTGGCGCACACGCACCATTCTTCACGCGTAACATTGTGATTATTAAAGATAACTCCGGTCATACCGGCGTAGGAGAAATCCCCGGCGGCGAGAAAATTCGTAAAACGCTGGAAGATGCGATTCCGCTGGTGGTGGGGAAAACGCTGGGTGAATACAAAAACGTTCTGACGCTGGTACGTAACACTTTTGCCGATCGTGATGCTGGCGGGCGCGGTTTACAGACTTTTGACCTGCGTACCACTATCCACGTGGTAACCGGGATCGAAGCGGCAATGCTGGATTTGCTTGGACAACACCTTGGGGTTAACGTGGCGTCGCTGCTGGGCGATGGTCAACAGCGTAGCGAAGTGGAAATGCTGGGGTATCTGTTCTTTGTCGGTAATCGCAAAGCCACACCGTTACCGTATCAAAGCCAGCCGGATGACAAATGCGACTGGTATCGCCTGCGCCACGAAGAAGCCATGACGCCGGAAGCGGTGGTGCGCCTGGCTGAAGCGGCGTATGAAAAATATGGCTTTAACGATTTCAAACTGAAGGGCGGGGTACTGGCTGGTGAAGAGGAAGCTGAGTCTATCGTAGCGCTGGCGAAACGCTTCCCACAGGCGCGTATTACACTCGATCCTAACGGTGCCTGGTCGCTGAATGAAGCGATTAAAATTGGTAAGTACCTGAAAGGTTCGCTGGCTTATGCAGAAGACCCGTGCGGTGCGGAGCAGGGTTTCTCCGGACGTGAAGTGATGGCAGAGTTCCGTCGCGCGACAGGTCTGCCGACCGCAACCAACATGATCGCCACCGACTGGCGGCAGATGGGCCATACTCTCTCTCTGCAATCAGTCGATATTCCGCTGGCGGACCCGCATTTCTGGACGATGCAAGGTTCAGTGCGCGTGGCGCAAATGTGCCATGAATTTGGACTGACCTGGGGTTCACACTCTAACAACCACTTCGATATTTCTCTGGCGATGTTTACCCATGTTGCCGCTGCTGCACCGGGTAAAATTACTGCTATTGATACGCACTGGATTTGGCAGGAAGGAAATCAGCGCCTGACCAAAGAACCGTTTGAGATTAAAGGCGGTCTGGTACAGGTGCCTGAAAAACCGGGGTTGGGCGTAGAAATCGATATGGATCAGGTGATGAAAGCGCACGAGTTGTATCAGAAATACGGGCTTGGTGCGCGTGACGATGCGATAGGAATGCAGTACCTGATCCCTGGCTGGACGTTCGATAACAAGCGTCCGTGCATGGTGCGTTAAGGCAGAAAACAAAAACCGGCTCTGCCAGGAGCTGGTTTGAGACTGATGACAAACGCAAAATTGCCTGATGCGCTACGCTTATCTGGCCTAAATTCTTTTTTAATTCATTGAATTTGAATGGTTTTGTAGGCCGGGTAAGGCGTTAACGCCGCATCCGGCATAAATACAGGCACTTTATCACCAATCTGAAACCGACTTCATAAGAAGCCGGTTTTTACTCGGTAGAATATTTATTACCCGAGAATTTTGCTGGCTTCGCGCGCCACATTATCCATCTCGTCCAACAGTTCCAGAAGCTCCGGCTCCAAATCTTCTTCTTTAGTACCGCTTCGTAGCTGTTGTTCGATCAGTTGACAGAGATTCTTCATACGCGGCACACCGCTATAACCGCAACTGCCATGCAGTTTATGAATCAAATCAACCAGGCCTTCCGGATTTTCCCCAACCAGTTGTTCCTCAACTTTGTTGCGAACTTCTGGCAGGAAATCGAGCAACATTTGCAGCATATCGCGCGCCAGATCGGTTTTGCCAGCTGCCTGGCGTAGCGCCAGTTGCCAGTCCAGAGTCGCATTCTGGTTCACCACAATTTCGTTCACTTCAGGTGTCACAACGCGGGAAGAAATGCCGCTGCCGGGTTTGTAGCGCAGCAGCAAATTATGCAATCGCTCTTCTTCTATCGGTTTCGCCAGATAATCGCTCATCCCCGCGCCAAGTAATTTCTCTTTTTGCCCAGCCATCGCATGTGCAGTCACCGCGATGACTGGCGTTTGTTGCTGGTGCGGAAGCTGGTGGATGAGTTCACACGCCCGAATGCCGTCCATATCCGGCATTTGAATATCCATTAAGATCAAATCGAACGGCATCTGTTTCGCTCGTTCAACCGCCTGATGCCCGCTATCGCAAAGCTCCACATGTTGCACCATATCTTCCAGCAATGCGCCGATAAGTTTCAGGTTTGCTGGGTTATCATCAACAGCCATAACCGTCATTGCCAGCTTACTTTCATCAGTAACAGGCAAAAGCGTGTTTTGCTTTTGATGGCAAAATTCCGTCAGTGCAGGCAACAGGCGCGTAGGCGTTAAGGGTTTCAGCAGACACGCGCCGATACCATCTTGCTTGAGCTTTTCGGCATTAACCTGTGCATGGCAAGGAAGGGCGAGCATCAGAAAATCGGTCATCGACACCGCTTTCGCCAACCGTTCATGTTGCATCGTTAGCGGTTCGCGGAAAGTCACCGCAATCCCTAACAACATCATGTCGTAATGCGCGGGAGGAAGTGCCGAGAAGCTTGGACTGTAGACCACCTCAAGCGGTGTTTCGCTTAAAATATCCAGCGTGCACTGCGCGGCAGCCGAGTTCGGTTCGACATAAGCCAGGCGTTTGCCAGCGAGGCACTGGGTGGATGGTCCTTCAATAATAATATTCGGGTTCAGATCGAGATTAACATGGAACCAGAAGGTTGAACCACGATTCGGCTGGCTATGGAACGAGATATCTCCGCCCATCTCATTAACCAGTTTTTGCGTAATCACCAGCCCCAGCCCGGTGCCGCCATGACGGCGTGAAATACTGGCATCTGCCTGTCTGAAGGCCTGGAACAGGCGCGATTGATCGCGTTCAGGAATACCAATACCGGTATCGCGGATCTGCACTTCAATCTGAACTTTGGTATTACTCAGCGCACGTTTTTCCACCAGAATATCGATGTTGCCATTCTCGGTGAATTTAATCGCATTCCCCACCAGGTTAGTGATGATTTGCTGTAAACGCAGTGGGTCACCAATCACGTTATCTGGCACGTCGCTCTTTATATTGAGCGTCAATTCCAGCCCTTTATCGTGAGAAGAATGTGCCAGTAGCGTCACCACTTCATCCAGCGTGCTGCGCAGCGGGAACGGAATACTTTCCAGAATCAGCTTGCCTGCTTCCAGTTTCGAGAAGTCGAGAACATCATTAATAATTGCCAGCAAGTTATTTGCCGAGCGTTCAATCGTGTTCAGGTGATCCCGTTGGGTCGGCGTCAGTTCTGTTTTCAGCGTCAGGCGGGTAAAGCCAATAACCCCATTCAGCGGCGTGCGCAGCTCATGTGACATATTCGCCAGAAACTCGGACTTAATACGCGCCGCTTCCTGGGCGCGCTTTTTCGCCAGATCCAACTCAACGTTCTGAATTTCCATCTGCTCCAGCGTTTCACGCAGATCCGACGTCGCCTGGTCGATATTGTGCTGCATCTCTTCGTGATAAGCCGCCAGAGACATTGCCATCGAGTTGATGCCGTTTTTCAGCATATCCAACTCGCCGAGCATAAAACCTTCCACCCGACTGTCGAGTTGCCCTCGGCGGATGCGGTCGACAGTATTCACCATGTTGCGAATCGGGCCGGTTACATCGCGCATGAGTCGCCAGCCAAAAATAAGTGCAATACCAATACAAAACAGCATCATCACGCTGGAAATAAAAATCTCTTTATATTGCTGCAAGCGCACCGATTTAAGGTCCAGCTCAAGGGCAATATACCCCAGCATATTCTGACTATTTTTGGCATCGCTAATGGGCGATTCGTCGGGAGAATAACTTTCGGAGATAATCGGCGTACGCAAAATCATAAGATCGCCATCACGTGTGACAGTGAGCTGGCGCGGAAATGGCACGTTACTACCGAGCTGCATTGATGAAGGGTCGAGATGAAAATTGGAGGTGACAAAGAGTCGGTTATTCTCATCGTAAACTGAAATGGCGCGAACAATATCAGAATGGCGACGATGCAAAACGCTTATCAACTGACCGATAGATTCGCGATTTTGCAGGCTCATGCCATATTCAGTAGAAACTGCAAGCGGCTCAATAATGCTGGCACCGGCATCTTCCAGTTGACGCTGCAAGTCGTTATAGCGATGCACGACGAAAAAGATACTCAGCAATAAACCAATAAGGACGGTCGGTGCCAGGATCAGAATCATCATGCGTGCGCGCAGGCTGTAGTTGGTCATGGAGTTCCGTTATGGGACAATTAAGGTCACACTGTTAAATTGAGAAAGTCTCGCCAATGGCGCAATTCTACTCTGCAAAACGACGCACGACGACGCGTCAGATCATAACCGTTTCAGTCAATGACCTCGACTCTTTTGGTCAGGGCGTGGCGCGACATAACGGCAAAGCGTTATTTATTCCTGGATTATTGCCGCAGGAAAACGCGGAAGTGACTGTTACTGAAGATAAAAAACAGTATGCTCGCGCTAAAGTCGTACGCCGGTTAAGCGATAGCCCTGAACGCGAAACGCCACGCTGCCCTCATTTTGGCGTATGCGGTGGCTGTCAGCAACAACACGCCAGCATCGAACTCCAGCAGCGAAGCAAAAGTGCGGCACTCGCCCGGTTAATGAAGCACGATGTCTCTGAAGTAATCGCCGATGTTCCCTGGGGCTATCGCCGTCGCGCGCGCTTAAGCCTGAACTATCAGCCGAAAACACAACAATTACAGATGGGATTTCGCAAAGCGGGTTCCAGTGACATTGTCGATGTTAAGCAATGCCCTATTTTAGTGCCCCAACTTGAAGCATTGCTGCCCAAGGTCAGGGCATGCCTGACCAGCTTACAAGCCATGCGCCATCTTGGCCACGTTGAACTGGTGCAGGCAACCAGCGGCACGCTGATGATTTTACGCCATACCGCACCGCTAAGTTCGGCAGATCGTGAAAAACTGGAACGCTTTTCGCATTCTGAAGGCCTGGATCTGTTTCTCGCCCCTGATAGTGAGATACTCGAAACCGTCTCTGGCGAGATGCCCTGGTATGATTCAAACGGGTTGCGTTTAACTTTTAGCCCGCGTGATTTTATTCAGGTCAACGCTGGCGTGAACCAGAAAATGGTAGCGCGTGCGTTGGAATGGCTGGACGTGCAACCTGACGATCGCGTGCTGGATCTGTTCTGTGGCATGGGTAACTTTACACTGCCATTAGCGACACGAGCGGCTAACGTGGTGGGTGTAGAAGGTGTTGCGGCGCTGGTGGAAAAAGGTCAGGAAAATGCGCGACTTAATGGTTTACAAAATGTGACGTTTTATCATGAAAATCTTGAAGATGATGTCACAAAGCAGCCGTGGGCTAAAAACGGCTTTGACAAAGTGTTACTGGATCCAGCGCGAGCAGGGGCTGCTGGCGTCATGCAGCAAATTATAAAACTGGAACCCATTCGTATAGTTTATGTATCCTGTAACCCTGCGACGCTGGCTCGGGATAGCGAGGCGTTATTAAAAGCAGGATATACCATTGCGCGACTGGCGATGCTGGATATGTTCCCACACACGGGGCATCTGGAGTCGATGGTGCTTTTTTCGCGCGTTAAATAGTTCCGATTTGCTGATTTCGGCAGGTCAGGTCCCTAAAGGAGAGGACAATGGTTGCGGTAAGAAGTGCACATATCAATAAGGCTGGTGAATTTGATCCGGACAAATGGATCGCAAGTCTGGGGATTGCCAGCCAGAAGTCGTGTGAGTGCTTAGCCGAAACCTGGGCGTATTGTCTGCAGCAGACGCAGGGGCATCCGGATGCCAGTTTGCTGTTGTGGCGTGGTGTCGAGATGGTGGAGATCCTCTCGACATTAAGTATGGACATAGACACGCTGCGAGCGGCGCTGCTGTTCCCTCTGGCCGATGCCAACGTAGTCAGCGAAGATGTACTGCGCGAGAGCGTCGGTAAGTCGGTCGTTAATCTTATTCACGGTGTGCGCGATATGGCGGCAATCCGCCAGCTTAAAGCTACGCACACCGATTCTGTTTCCTCCGAACAGGTCGATAATGTTCGCCGGATGTTGCTGGCGATGGTCGATGATTTCCGTTGCGTGGTCATCAAACTGGCGGAGCGAATTGCCCATCTGCGCGAAGTAAAAGACGCGCCGGAAGATGAACGCGTACTTGCAGCAAAAGAGTGCACCAATATCTACGCGCCGCTGGCAAACCGTCTTGGGATTGGGCAACTGAAATGGGAACTGGAAGATTACTGCTTCCGTTATCTCCACCCGACCGAATACAAGCGCATCGCCAAACTGCTGCATGAGCGCCGTCTCGATCGTGAACACTACATTGAAGAGTTTGTTGGTCATCTGCGTGCAGAGATGAAAGCTGAAGGCGTTAAAGCTGAGGTGTATGGACGCCCAAAACACATCTACAGCATCTGGCGCAAAATGCAGAAAAAAAATCTCGCCTTTGACGAACTGTTTGATGTCCGCGCAGTACGTATTGTTGCCGAGCGTTTACAGGACTGCTACGCCGCGCTGGGGATAGTGCACACTCACTATCGTCACTTGCCGGATGAGTTTGATGATTACGTCGCAAACCCGAAACCAAACGGCTATCAGTCTATTCATACTGTGGTACTGGGGCCGGGTGGCAAAACCGTTGAGATCCAAATCCGCACCAAACAGATGCATGAAGATGCAGAGCTGGGCGTTGCTGCGCACTGGAAATACAAAGAAGGTGCGGCTGCTGGCGGGGCGCGTTCGGGACACGAAGACCGGATTGCCTGGCTGCGTAAACTGATTGCGTGGCAGGAAGAGATGGCCGACTCCGGCGAAATGCTCGACGAAGTCCGCAGCCAGGTCTTTGACGACCGGGTGTACGTCTTTACGCCGAAAGGTGATGTCGTTGATTTGCCAGCGGGATCAACGCCGCTGGATTTCGCTTATCACATCCACAGCGATGTCGGGCACCGCTGCATTGGCGCCAAGATTGGCGGGCGTATCGTGCCGTTCACTTACCAGTTGCAGATGGGTGACCAGATTGAAATTATCACCCAGAAACAGCCCAACCCCAGCCGTGACTGGTTAAACCCAAACCTGGGCTATGTCACAACCAGCCGTGGGCGTTCGAAAATTCACGCCTGGTTCCGTAAACAGGATCGTGACAAAAACATTCTGGCTGGACGACAAATCCTTGACGACGAACTGGAACATCTGGGGATCAGCCTGAAGGAAGCAGAAAAACACCTGCTGCCGCGTTACAACTTCAATGATGTCGACGAGTTGCTGGCGGCGATTGGGGGCGGGGATATCCGGCTCAATCAGATGGTGAATTTCCTGCAATCGCAATTTAATAAGCCGAGCGCGGAAGAGCAGGATGCTGCCGCGCTGAAGCAGCTTCAGCAAAAAAGTTACACGCCGCAAAACCGCAGTAAAGATAACGGTCGCGTAGTGGTTGAAGGCGTCGGCAACTTGATGCACCACATCGCGCGCTGCTGCCAGCCGATTCCGGGTGATGAGATTGTTGGCTTCATTACCCAGGGACGCGGTATTTCTGTGCACCGCGCCGATTGTGAACAACTGGTGGAACTGCGCTCCCATGCGCCAGAACGCATTGTTGACGCCGTATGGGGCGAGAGCTACTCCGCCGGATATTCGCTGGTGGTTCGCGTGTTGGCGAATGATCGTAGTGGGTTGTTGCGTGATATCACTACAATTCTCGCCAATGAGAAGGTGAACGTGCTTGGCGTTGCCAGCCGTAGCGATACCAAACAGCAATTGGCAACTATCGACATGACCATTGAGATTTATAACCTGCAGGTGCTGGGACGCGTGCTGGGTAAACTCAATCAGGTGCCGGATGTTATCGACGCGCGTCGACTGCACGGGAATTAATCTTACGTAGCCGGATACGGCGTCAGCCGCATCCGGCGATATCTTTGCTCGAGGGTGTTACACCTGACAGACCCGCAATTTTCAGGACATTCCAATGAATCAAATCGACCGTTTGCTCACTATTATGCAGCGCCTGCGCGATCCGGAAAACGGCTGCCCGTGGGATAAAGAGCAGACATTCGCCTCTATTGCACCTTATACCCTTGAAGAAACCTACGAAGTGCTGGATGCCATCGCACGCGAAGATTTTGACGATCTGCGCGGTGAGCTCGGCGATCTGCTGTTCCAGGTGGTGTTTTACGCGCAAATGGCCCAGGAAGAAGGGCGCTTTGATTTTAATGATATCTGCGCCGCGATTAGCGATAAGCTAGAACGCCGCCATCCGCATGTTTTTGCTGACAGTTCTGCCGATAATAGCAGTGAAGTTCTCGCCCGTTGGGAGCAGATTAAAACCGAAGAACGCGCACAGAAAGCGCAGCATTCGGCACTGGACGACATTCCTCGCAGTTTACCAGCCTTAATGCGTGCACAAAAAATCCAGAAACGTTGCGCCAACGTTGGCTTCGACTGGACGACACTTGGCCCGGTGGTCGATAAAGTCTACGAAGAGATCGACGAGGTGATGTACGAGGCGCGGCAGGCTGTTGTCGACCAGGCTAAACTGGAGGAGGAAATGGGCGATCTGCTGTTTGCAACGGTTAATCTGGCTCGCCATTTAGGGACGAAAGCAGAAATCGCATTGCAAAAAGCGAACGAAAAATTCGAGCGTCGTTTTCGCGAAGTGGAAAGGATTGTTGCCGCGCGAGGCCTGGAAATGACAGGCGTTGATCTCGAAACAATGGAAGAAGTCTGGCAGCAGGTAAAACGACAGGAAATTGATCTCTAAGGAATTTACGCGGTCAAGCGCCTTTTGTGTCATTTTTTAAATGACAAGCGCTTGATTTGCGTCAAAAACATTTACCCCAAAGGGGCTATTTTCTCACTCCTGATTTCAATTGTGCGCTGGCGAAGAGGAGGGATAATGAAAGTTTGTGGCACAGGTCATGTTCGGGTATACTGCTTTCCCGTCCTGGTTATTCCATCGTCTTTTCAACCTAACTTCTCAGGTTCAGCATGACAACGAACTATATTTTTGTGACCGGCGGGGTCGTATCCTCTCTGGGTAAAGGCATTGCCGCAGCCTCCCTCGCAGCCATTCTTGAAGCCCGTGGCCTCAATGTGACCATCATGAAACTGGATCCGTACATCAACGTCGATCCAGGTACTATGAGCCCAATCCAACACGGGGAAGTGTTCGTTACTGAAGACGGCGCTGAAACCGACCTGGACCTGGGGCACTACGAGCGTTTCATTCGTACCAAAATGAGCCGCCGCAACAACTTCACCACAGGCCGTATCTATTCTGACGTTCTGCGTAAAGAACGCCGTGGCGACTATCTTGGCGCAACCGTACAGGTTATTCCGCACATCACTAACGCTATCAAAGAACGCGTTCTTGCGGGTGGCGAAGGCCACGACGTGGTTCTGGTCGAAATCGGCGGTACTGTAGGTGACATTGAATCCCTGCCGTTCCTCGAAGCGATTCGCCAGCTGGCTGTTGAAATTGGCCGCGAACACACACTGTTTATGCACCTGACGCTGGTGCCGTATATGGCAGCATCTGGTGAAGTCAAAACTAAACCGACTCAGCACTCTGTAAAAGAGCTGCTCTCCATCGGTATTCAGCCTGACATCCTGATTTGCCGCTCTGACCGCGCCGTTCCGGCGAACGAACGTGCGAAGATTGCATTGTTCTGTAATGTTCCGGAAAAAGCGGTTATTTCTCTGAAAGACGTCGATTCCATCTATAAAATTCCGGGCCTGTTGAAATCTCAGGGGCTGGACGATTATATTTGTAAACGATTCAGCTTGAACTGCCCGGAAGCGAATCTGTCTGAATGGGAACAGGTTATCTTTGAAGAAGCGAATCCGGTGAGTGAAGTCACTATCGGTATGGTCGGCAAGTACATTGAACTGCCGGACGCTTATAAATCAGTGATTGAAGCACTGAAACACGGCGGGCTGAAAAATCGTGTCAGCGTCAACATCAAACTGATCGACTCACAAGATGTTGAAACGCGTGGTGTTGAAATCCTCAAAGGTCTGGACGCGATCCTCGTACCTGGCGGATTCGGCTATCGTGGCGTAGAAGGCATGATTACTACCGCGCGCTTTGCGCGTGAGAACAATATTCCTTATCTGGGCATTTGCCTGGGTATGCAGGTGGCGTTAATTGATTACGCTCGCCATGTTGCCAATATGGAGAACGCCAACTCTACGGAATTTGTGCCAGACTGTAAGTACCCGGTTGTGGCGCTGATTACCGAGTGGCGCGATGAAAACGGCAACGTTGAAGTTCGTAGCGAGAAGAGCGATCTCGGTGGCACTATGCGTCTTGGCGCGCAGCAGTGCCAGTTGGTTGACGATAGCCTGGTTCGCCAGCTGTACAATGCGCCGACAATTGTTGAGCGTCATCGTCACCGCTACGAAGTCAACAACATGCTGCTGAAACAGATTGAAGATGCAGGTCTGCGCGTTGCGGGCCGTTCCGGGGATGATCAGTTGGTCGAGATCATCGAAGTTCCGAATCACCCGTGGTTCGTGGCTTGTCAGTTCCATCCGGAGTTTACTTCTACTCCACGTGATGGCCACCCGCTGTTTGCTGGCTTTGTAAAAGCCGCCAGCGAGTTCCAGAAACGTCAGGCGAAGTAAGTAAAAAAGTTAGAACGGCAACGCGTACCCTGGGTACGCGTTGTTTGTCTGGAGTTTCAGTTTAACTAGTGACTTGAGGAAAACCTAATGTCCAAAATCGTAAAAATCATCGGTCGTGAAATCATCGACTCCCGTGGTAACCCGACTGTTGAAGCCGAAGTACATCTGGAGGGCGGTTTCGTCGGTATGGCAGCTGCTCCGTCAGGTGCTTCTACTGGTTCCCGTGAAGCACTGGAACTGCGCGATGGTGACAAATCCCGTTTCCTGGGCAAAGGCGTAACCAAAGCTGTTGCTGCGGTTAACGGCCCGATCGCTCAGGCACTGATTGGCAAAGATGCCAAAGATCAGGCTGGCATTGACAAGATCATGATCGACCTGGACGGCACCGAAAATAAATCTAACTTCGGCGCGAACGCAATCCTGGCTGTATCTCTGGCTAACGCCAAAGCTGCCGCAGCTGCTAAAGGTATGCCGCTGTACGAGCACATCGCTGAACTGAACGGTACTCCGGGCAAATACTCCATGCCGGTTCCGATGATGAACATCATCAACGGTGGTGAGCACGCTGACAACAACGTTGATATCCAGGAATTCATGATTCAGCCGGTTGGCGCGAAAACTGTAAAAGAAGCCATCCGCATGGGTTCTGAAGTTTTCCATCACCTGGCTAAAGTTCTGAAAGCGAAAGGCATGAACACTGCTGTTGGTGACGAAGGTGGCTATGCGCCGAACCTGGGTTCCAACGCTGAAGCTCTGGCTGTTATCGCTGAAGCTGTTAAAGCTGCTGGCTATGAACTGGGCAAAGACATCACTCTGGCGATGGACTGCGCAGCTTCTGAATTCTACAAAGACGGTAAATACGTTCTGGCTGGCGAAGGCAACAAAGCTTTCACCTCTGAAGAATTCACTCACTTCCTGGAAGAACTGACCAAACAGTACCCGATCGTTTCTATCGAAGACGGTCTGGACGAGTCTGACTGGGACGGTTTCGCATACCAGACCAAAGTACTGGGCGACAAAATCCAGCTGGTTGGTGACGACCTGTTCGTAACCAACACCAAGATCCTGAAAGAAGGTATCGAAAAAGGTATCGCTAACTCCATCCTGATCAAATTCAACCAGATCGGTTCTCTGACCGAAACTCTGGCTGCAATCAAGATGGCGAAAGACGCTGGCTACACTGCAGTAATCTCTCACCGTTCTGGCGAAACTGAAGACGCTACCATCGCTGACCTGGCTGTTGGTACTGCTGCAGGCCAGATCAAAACTGGTTCTATGAGCCGTTCTGACCGCGTTGCTAAATACAACCAGCTGATTCGTATCGAAGAAGCTCTGGGCGAAAAAGCTCCGTACAACGGTCGTAAAGAGATCAAAGGCCAGGCATAAGTCTGACTTTATCTGATTTAAAAATGCCAGCCTTCGGGCTGGCATTTTTTATGGTTGAGCTACCAGCGACCGGACGCGCCGCCCCCGCCAGAAGAACCGCCACCGCCGCTAAATCCGCCGCCACTTGAGCCTCCACCGGAAGAGGATGAAGAAGAACCTTTTCTTGAAGCTCTTTCTTTACCGAGTTTCTTGTATTTGGCGCGTAACTTTTTATTCACCAGAAGCCAGAAGATAAGCAGTGGTACGATCGCAAAAGGCGTTAACATACCGCAGGCAACGATTAAAAATGTCCATGGCCCTGGCTCTGCAACATAGAGGAATACCATCCCATAAATTGCGCCGGTGAGTGCAATCCACGGTAAATTTGATGGTTCGGTAAAAATAATAAAATACGAAAGTACAGCCAGTAAAATAATTACAGCGACCGATAATGGAATTGGTGTTTTGATACTGTAATGATTTCCCCTGCCTTCCGGTAATTCTCCGTTCGACAGAAGCGCGCCGATATTTTCGCTGGCCAGTGTTAACCCTCCCATAAGATCATTGTTTTTGAACGCGGGGATCAATATATCACTGATAATCTTCGCAGCTTGTAGGTCAGTAACAACGCCCTCCAGCCCGTAGCCCACTTCAATACGAACAGTATGATCTTCCCAGGCGACCAGGAGTAAAATACCATCGTTACGCTGTGCATCGCCCAACTTCCAGCTATCAAAAACGCGCGTTGCATACTGTTCAATGGTATCATCTTCGGTGGATGGCACTATTAATACAGCGACCTGCGCCCGTGTTTTCTGTGTAATATCCTGCAGCTGCTGTGTTAGCGATTGCTGTTCAGACGTGCTTAACGTACCAGTAATATCGGTCACCTGTTGGCGCAGCTCCGGCACAGCAATTTGCTGGGCAAGCCCGGGAAGGCTCCACAAAGCAAGTAGAATAAAGATTAAGCGCATTACGATCACCAACGGCCGGATGAACCGCCGCCTCCTGAAGAACCACCACCACCGCGGAAAGAATTTCTCGACGAAGAGCGAGAATGAGCATTACGATTCCCCGTTTTCCTGTTGCTTTTTTCTCCTGCCCCCAGTTTAAGATTGCCAGTAAATTTGGCCACAATGATCAGCAGAACGATGCCAGCAATGGTTATTGGGCCGATAAAATGATCAATTAGCCCAATAATTGTTGAGATGAATGCAATATCTTTATTACTGGCGAACACCAGGCACCATCCCACAATAATTATCAGCATCACGACAAACAATGAATTTCGTCCTGATTCACGAACCTGCGGAGTCTTCTTTTGTTTTTTCACTTTAGCGTTTTTATTTTTTGGGGCCAGCATCATAGGAAATACGCGGCACATATTAAAAACTACCGCGAGACGCTGCTTGCAGGTTGCTGCTAACAATAAACTAAAACAAACGACCGATACCCGCCGAATGATGACATCGTCCTGAAAGGAGAAAAACCAGACCATAGGGGTAATCATCGATATCATCCATATGCCACGCCCTGGGCGGCTGGCAAATCGCCAGAGGACAACGATGGCAACGATCATCAGCAGTGTCCAGGCAAGACATGGCAGCGAACGTTGCGGATTAGCAAACAGATGATTGGCTAAAGCATCCAAAGGGCTAAGGTTCGCTTTGATATGGGTAAACTGTGCGATGCTTTCAATTCCGCCCGTTAATCCAGCAAAGAGATTGTTTTTTTCAAACCCTGATTGCATACGGTAACGAACAATTTGCGAAGCTTGTTCCGGTGGCAACATTTCTTCCAGTCCATGTCCAATCTTCATTGACGACTGCCCTTCCGGCCAAACGACGAGAATTAGGATACCTTCGCCGTACCGCTTCTCTCCAGCGGGTTTCCAGTGATATACCCCGTAGCTCTGCGAGGCTGCAAGTTTAATGTTTTTGCCCCCTGTGGTCGGCACAACCAACACTGCTACCTGGAAGTGGTTTTGCTGCTCAAGAGTCTGTAATTGTTGAGTTAAAGCAGTTTGTTCCTCTGGCGTTAACGTCCCGGTCAAGTCCGTTACATATGGCACTTGTTCAGCGAATACAGGAAAACCGAATAGCGCCAGAATCAGGATAAAAATACGCATAGCAATTCCTTTCGTTACCAGCGCCCGGAAGCGCCACCGCCACCAGATGAACCGCCGCCACCGCTGAAATTGTCATTGTCGAAAGAAGAGGATGATGACGACGAATCTCTGTAGTTAGAATTGCTTCTGGTATGACGTGATGGCTGGTTGGCATTACGCATTGAATCACGCACTTTTCTGCCGAAAGGGGTAAAGGCGATGGCGACAACCAGAAATGGTGTGGCGAAGCAGAGTAATGTTGCGAGCACTCCCCAGCTTCCGCTGAAACCGGCAATAGGTAAAACAAAGGCTAGTACAACAGCTGCGAAGCAAATCAATCCCAGCGTTTTGATATATCCCCTGGCGGAAATAAAGGTCAGTACTATCGCCCAGGCCAACAAAGCCCACCAACCGCTAAAGGGCAAAGGGTGATCGGTCGGTGTTATCGTTGCTAAATCATTCCCCGTCAGACGACTTTCAATATCGCTGATCCCCTTTTGCAAGCCGCCAGCCAGGTCGCCATTTTTAAATGCCGGAATAATACTGTTGCGAATAATTTTCCCGGACTGCGCATCTGTAATAACGCCTTCCAGCCCGTAACCGATTTCAATACGCACGGTATGATCCTGCCAGGCGACTAACAGCAGTACGCCATCATCGCGGTCTTTATCACCCGGTTTCCAGCTATCGAATACCCGCGTTGCGTACTGTTCAATGGTTTCATCACCTGTTGTTTCAACCACTAACACGACCAGTTGCGCCTGGCTTTTTTGCGTAAGGGCTTTAATCTGGTTGGTCAGGGTGTTTGCTTCGTTGTTCGTCAATGTGCCAGTTAAGTCATTCACATACTTGGGTATTTCAGGTACTGGAATTTGCGTGGCAAACGCAGATGAACAGAAGAAAGCCATAAGAAAGATAAAATATCGCATATGACTTCTCTGCTTAATGAGTATTAGTATTCTGGCTAAAATCTATTGTCGGGGCTTTACTTACTGCGGCGACATCATCCGGCAAATAATTTTTCTTTGGTGTGTAATCCATGACCTTTGCCGTTAATACAGCGGGAAATTTGCGGATGGTGACATTATATTGTTCAATGGCTTTAATATATCTTCCTCGCGCGACAGCAATTCTATTTTCGCTTCCTTCGAGTTGTACCATTAAATTTTGATAGAGTTCCTGGGCCTTTAATTCTGGATAACGCTCACTAATAATCGTTAACTGCCCGAGAGTGCGAGTCACCTGGGCCTGAGCTTGTTGCCAGGCTTGTAATTTTTGCTCATCTTCTGGCGTTTGTTGAAGATCGCTGCTGGCACGATTAGCCTGACTACGAGCTAACGTAACGGCCTCCAGCACCTCTTTTTCATGGCTGGAATAACCTTTAATGCTGGCGACAAGATTAGGAATAAGATCGGCACGGCGTTGATACTGATTCAATACTTCTGACCAGGAGGCATTGACCTGTTCATCATAGGTTTGAATATCGTTATAACCGCAACCTGATAAATTGAAAATAAATATAAATACGATGAATATTCTAAACATGTTTAAATTCCTTTTATTTAATCCTTTAAAACATAATACGCCGTTTCACTTTATTCTTAATGATCTGAGCCACTTTTTACGTTAAACCTGCCTGTAACAGAATGTTAATAAAGCATGAATATTGCGGCGAGATCTGCAATAATTAACAATTATCCACTTTACAGAGAATGCTATGCAGTACCCGATTAACGAGATGTTCCAGACCCTGCAAGGTGAGGGTTACTTTACCGGCGTCCCCGCTATTTTTATTCGTTTACAGGGATGCCCGGTCGGCTGTGCCTGGTGCGACACCAAACACACATGGGAAAAGCTTGAGGATCGGGAAGTCTCACTTTTCAGCATTCTGGGTAAAACGAAAGAGAGTGATAAGTGGGGAGCAGCAAGCAGTGAAGACTTGCTCGCAGTCATTGGTCGTCAGGGATACACCGCGCGTCACGTGGTGATTACGGGGGGTGAACCTTGTATTCATGATTTGCTGCCACTGACAGACCTGCTCGAAAAGAACGGTTTTAGTTGCCAGATAGAAACCAGCGGTACTCATGAAGTGCGTTGTACGCCGAATACCTGGGTCACCGTGTCGCCAAAGCTGAACATGCGTGGCGGCTATGAGGTGTTATCGCAAGCACTGGAGCGAGCTAACGAAATCAAACACCCCGTTGGACGCGTACGTGATATCGAAGCACTGGATGAATTGCTGGCGACGCTGACCGATGATAAACCGCGAGTCATTGCACTTCAGCCAATTAGCCAGAAGGAAGATGCTACGCGTTTATGTATCGATACCTGCATTGCGCGCAACTGGCGTTTGTCTATGCAAACGCATAAATATTTAAATATTGCCTGATTAAACATTTATAAGCGTTATAAATGGGTGGAACCTGTAAAGAACTCCACTCATTTATATTGTTTGTCACCTCTAAAAACTCATCCATTTTGCCCATCCTGGACTAATCATTGTCATTCTCTACAAATTCTGTGGCGTTAATTTTCGTAGGAGTGAAAATTATTACGTTGGAGTTTGGTTGATTGTGACTGGCTTAAAAAATCATTAATTAATAATAGATTATGTTTAGAGAGTTCCCCGCGTCAGCGGGGATAACCATTCAGGTATGTTCAGGGCAGTTTCCCGCCCGTTCTCTCCACTTATGCATTCGACCAGCTTTGAATAGCGTCCGTTTTCCCCAGCTCACCATGCATCACTTCATACGATTTTTTCAGGATCACATCAGTGTGTTTGGTTAACTCTTTGAAAATGCCTTTATTCATCGCATCGTAGCGTTTGGCATTGCTCTCAATCGGCATAAAGATATCTTTCACGCGAACCATTTTGTCGACAGCCGTTGCGTAATCCGGATACAGACCAAGCCCTACAGCCGTGTTGATCGCTGCTCCCAGGCTTGCACAGCCGTTAATAGCATTACGTCGTGCAGGAAGGTTGAACACATCGGCAAAAATTTGCATAAACAGATCGCTGTTCGAACCGCCGCCAGTAATGATCACATGCTTCGCAAAGTGATTCATTTCATGACACATATTGTCGTAGTTGTTCTTCAGCGTCAGCGCCACGCTTTCCAGAATCGAACGATAAATCCATGCGTAATCCATGCTGGAATCAAAACCGATCATAATCCCGCGTTTATACGGTTCCCACGGATTGGTCAGCCAGTCCAGCACCGTCATCAGCCCATTACAACCTGGTGGCACGTAAGATGCCTTGTTGTTGAGTAAATCTTCCGGTGAAAGATCCTGGGCTTTGGCATCCTGAATTAACGACTCGCCCAACATGTCGCGCAGCCAACTCACTGTCCACATGCCTTTGCGGATACCATAACCTTCATACAGCAACGTTTGCGGAATAGAAGACATAATCGGCCAGTACGCCAGCGGATCTTTCGGCAGTGCTTTACCGTTCATCATCAGCGCGATGTAGGTGCCAAGAGAAATCACCGCCGTTTCATCATCCAGTAACCCGGCTCCCAGTGCTTCTACTGGTTTATCGCTGGTGGTACAAACTACGGGCAGTCCAGCCGGGAAATGCGTCGCGAGCGCGGCTTGCGGTGTGATATGCCCAAGGACGGTGCCAGGCATTTGCACATCAAAAAGCATCTGGCGGGGGATATTAAACTTCTCCATTACCGCAGCATCTTCACTCCATGCCCAGGTCTTATAATCCACCGGCCACTGGCCAAAATAGTTAGCGATATTGTCCTTAAATTCGCCCGTTAAGCGATGCGTCAGGTAACCTGAAAAAGAGGTGACATACGCCACGTCAGGATTAGTATGTTCGTAAGGGCGGGTGACACGAGCATCCTGCCAGCTAATCAACGGTGCGGCAGGCGTGCCATCGGCTTTCAATAACGCGCGGCAGCAACGGATTGATCCCAGTCCGATGCCGACAATATCTTCTTTATTCCCGGCAAACTGGCTCATTAAATCGTGACCGGCAAAACATAATGATGCCCACAAATCGTCGTCAGGATGCTCTGCGGTATCGGCATCTGGCGTGTGCATCGGTTGTAATAAGCCTTTGCCTTCGCAAACCACGTTACCTTCCAGATCGTACATCACCACTTTTGTGCTCTGACTTCCGCCATCAATCCCTATGATGTATTTTTTCGACATGATTTTTCTCCTGTAATTTTTGGGGCTTACTTGCTGTTAGCCATTGCGGGGGCGCTATCAGCAGTACGAATTTTTTGGAACAGCAAAAAGGTAAAGACGATCACCATGCCGAGCGCCACCATGCCCATCAGCCACATGTTACGGTAGGCTTCTGCTGCGGGCAGGGTGTCCTGCCAGTGGCCGATAATCGGGTAAACGAAGACATCTGGCAGGAAACCAATCACCGAACAAATTCCCACAGTGGTTCCCATAATGTAAGACGGTGTCCTCGCTTCGCCGGGGCAGGCCCAGTAAAGCCCGCGTGAGGCGTAGCAGGTGAATCCCAGCAGTAAAATCAGGCCAATCCCCATCGCGACAGATTGCGGATTAGAGTTAGTCGCCAGCAGGGCAATCAATGCCAGCAAACCGACCACGGAAAGGATTTGGATCACACGGGTAGGGGATTTCACTTTGCTGTAGGTGGTGATGATGCCGCCAAGTGGGCCGCACAGGGCGCGGAAGATTTTGTTGATCACAATCCCCATATAGCTTGCCGCCACCAGCGACATGCCGTACATCTCGGTGAGATAGTTAGTGGAGTAACTCAGGATGGCGTAGATAGTGAAGACGCCAAAAATGACCATACTGCAATACCAGGTGGTGCTGATACGCAACACGGCCAGGATGTCGCTAAGTTGGAATGACTGTTTATCTTCGTTGTTGGTATTGCGCAACTGGTTGTTATCGCTCACAAAAAACCAGCACAAAACCCCCAGCAGCATGTATACCACACTGTAGATGATGATGACCGTTTTCAGGCTGGCGCTGTCATCCGGAGCGAAGCGAGAAAAGACCCACATGGTAAACACCGCCAGCGACATTACACCAACGCCACGTAGCCCTTCCATCCAGCCCATGATCTTCCCTTGCTCGCTATGATCGCCCAGCAATGAGGCGGCTTTTATCGACACCGACCACAGCATTAAAATCGTCGTTATCGCAAAGGCGACTTGAATACAGAGCATTACCCATAGTGGTGGATACGTTGCCATTAGCAGACCCAGCAATCCGGTAATGATCATCGCGGAAGTAATCATTTTGCGGTGTGAAAATTTATCGGCAATAACCCCGCTGGGGGCATAAAGAATAATAGCCGCAATACCAAAGGTACTCATTATTAAACCTATCTCGGTATTGCTGAATCCCATAAATTTCGCCATGGGAATTTGATAAATATAACGTAAATAAGCCAGGTCAAAACTAACTCCGCCGCTAAAACTAATTATCGCGAGGGTTATCCAACGGCGATATGAGTTGTGTTGCATATCGTATTCCCATTTATAATAGACAAAAAAAAGAGAAAAGTAAGCCGCCCTTTCAGGTGGATTACTTTTCTCAGCTCTCTAGTAATTGCAATAAGAAATAACATGGAAAGAAAAGGTGTTGTGTGAGAGTAATCACGCTTCTGCTTTTTAAAACTATTTGATAATACGAACAACACTCTGTGATTACGATCACATTAGCAGTTATGCCCTTATGCTAAAAATTATCTCCAGTTACCAGAGATAATGAGAAAGGTAACTTCCCTCTCGCGGGGGAAGTTACCTTTCTTTTTTTTTGCCTTACGGAAATTGGAGCTAACTATGTCAATCGAATCTCTCAATGCGTTCTCAATGGATTTTTTCTCCCTGAAAGGTAAAACAGCAATTGTTACCGGCGGGAATAGCGGTTTAGGCCAGGCATTTGCAATGGCGCTGGCTAAAGCTGGTGCAAATATTTTTATTCCAAGTTTCGTCAAAGATAACGGAGAAACAAAGGAAATGATTGAAAAACAGGGTGTTGAAGTGGACTTCATGCAGGTGGATATCACTGCAGAAGGCGCACCGCAGAAGATTATCGCTGCCTGCTGTGAGCGTTTTGGTACAGTCGATATTCTGGTTAACAATGCCGGTATTTGTAAGCTGAATAAGGTGCTGGACTTCGGTCGTGCCGACTGGGATCCAATGATTGATGTGAATCTGACCGCCGCTTTTGAGCTGAGTTATGAAGCGGCAAAAATTATGATCCCGCAAAAAAGCAGTAAAATCATTAATATCTGTTCATTGTTCTCTTACTTAGGTGGACAATGGTCACCTGCATATTCTGCAACTAAACACGCCCTTGCTGGATTCACCAAAGCCTATTGCGATGAATTAGGCCAATATAATATTCAGGTGAATGGTATTGCCCCGGGCTATTATGCAACAGATATTACGCTGGCGACACGCAGTAATCCAGAAACCAATCAGCGCGTTCTTGATCATATTCCGGCAAACCGTTGGGGTGATACTCAGGATTTAATGGGCGCAGCCGTGTTTCTCGCAAGTCCGGCATCGAATTATGTCAACGGACATTTGTTAGTAGTTGATGGCGGTTATTTAGTGCGCTAATCCATAACGGTGGTTTCTGCTTTCTTTTATTAATGACTATTCCATTTTTATTATCAGGAAGGAATTACTATGTCTTTATCTCGTGCAGCGATTGTCGACCAGCTAAAGGAAATTGTTGGTGCAGATCGCGTAATTACCGATGAAACGGTATTAAAGAAAAACAGTATTGACCGCTTTCGCAAATTTCCGGATATTCATGGCATTTATACTTTGCCTATTCCGGCAGCAGTCGTAAAACTCGGCTCTACAGAGCAAGTGTCCCGTGTGCTGAATTTTATGAATGCGCACAAGATTAACGGTGTGCCGCGTACCGGCGCTTCCGCGACCGAAGGTGGGCTGGAAACCGTCGTGGAAAACTCGGTAGTGCTTGACGGCTCTGCAATGAATCAAATCATTAATATTGATATTGAGAATATGCAGGCCACGGCGCAATGCGGTGTTCCGTTGGAAGTGCTGGAAAACGCGTTGCGTGAAAAAGGCTACACCACGGGGCATTCTCCGCAGTCAAAACCGCTGGCGCAGATGGGCGGTCTGGTGGCGACCCGCAGTATCGGGCAATTCTCCACACTCTACGGCGCAATTGAGGATATGGTCGTTGGCCTGGAAGCGGTACTGGCAGATGGCACCGTAACACGCATTAAAAACGTGCCGCGTCGCGCGGCTGGCCCCGACATTCGTCACATCATCATCGGCAATGAAGGCGCACTGTGCTATATCACTGAAGTAACAGTGAAAATCTTTAAATTCACCCCGGAAAACAACCTCTTCTACGGCTATATCCTGGAAGACATGAAAACCGGCTTCAACATCCTGCGTGAAATCATGGTGGAAGGGTATCGTCCGTCGATTGCCCGTTTGTATGACGCTGAAGATGGCACACAACACTTCACCCATTTTGCCGATGGTAAATGCGTGCTGATCTTTATGGCTGAAGGCAATCCGCGCATCGCACAGGCCACGGGCGAAGGGATTGCAGAAATCGTTGCCCGCTACCCGCAATGCCAGCGCGTGGACAGCAAACTTATCGAAACCTGGTTTAATCATCTGAACTGGGGACCAGATAAAGTGGCTGCCGAACGTGTGCAGATCCTCAAAACCGGCAACATGGGCTTTACCACCGAAGTCTCCGGCTGCTGGAGCTGCATCCACGAAATCTACGAAAGCGTTATAAACCGTATTCGTACTGAATTCCCCCACGCCGACGACATCACTATGTTGGGCGGTCACTCCTCTCACAGCTACCAGAACGGCACCAACATGTATTTCGTCTACGACTACAACGTTGTTGACTGCAAGCCGGAAGAGGAAATCGACAAGTACCACAATCCGCTCAACAAAATTATCTGCGAAGAAACCATTCGCCTCGGCGGTTCGATGGTGCACCACCACGGCATTGGTAAACATCGCGTTCACTGGAGCAAGCTGGAACATGGTAGCGCATGGGCGTTGCTGGAAGGGCTGAAAAAACAGTTTGATCCTAACGGCATTATGAACACGGGTACTATCTATCCGATTGAAAAATAATGTGCCAGGCAGTGTCCCGCGATGACGGGGCGTTGCCTTTTCGGCTTCTCAACCGGGAAGCCGTTCTTATTACCGGACAATGAAGGGGTAAAGATGAACACTTCACCGGTGCGAATGGATGATTTACCGCTTAACCGTTTTCACTGTCGAATTGCTGCGCTCACTTTCGGCGCGCACCTGACAGACGGTTATGTTCTTGGCGTCATTGGTTACGCCATTATTCAGCTTACTCCAGCCATGCAACTGACGCCGTTTATGGCGGGAATGATAGGGGGCTCGGCGCTCCTTGGCCTGTTTATCGGCAGCCTGGTTCTGGGATGGATCTCCGACCATATTGGTCGGCAAAAAATCTTCACCTTCAGCTTTATGCTGATTACGCTCGCCTCGTTTTTGCAATATTTCGCCACTACGCCAGAACAGCTGATTGTGCTGCGCATTTTGATCGGTATTGGTCTGGGAGGCGATTACTCAGTAGGTCACACCTTGCTGGCTGAATTTTCCCCGCGCCGCCATCGCGGTATTTTGCTGGGTGCATTCAGCGTGGTGTGGACCGTAGGCTATGTGCTGGCAAGTATTGCCGGACATCACTTTATTTCCGAAAACCCGGAGGCCTGGCGCTGGCTGCTGGCATCGGCAGCTCTGCCCGCATTGTTGATTACGTTATTACGCTGGGGAACGCCAGAATCGCCACGCTGGCTGCTACGCCAGGGACGTTTTGCAGAAGCTCACGCTATCGTGCATCGCTATTTTGGTCCCCATGTTTTATTGGGCGATGAAGTCGCAACGGCGACCCATAAACACATCAAAACTTTGTTCTCTTCGCGCTACTGGCGACGCACGGCGTTTAACAGCGTGTTCTTTGTCTGCCTGGTGATCCCGTGGTTTGTTATTTATACCTGGCTGCCGACCATCGCCCAGACTATTGGTCTGGATGATGCGCTGACTGCCAGCCTGATGCTTAATGCGTTGTTGATTGTTGGCGCGCTACTGGGGTTAGTTCTGACGCACCTGCTGGCCCATCGCAAATTTTTGCTGGGAAGTTTTTTGCTACTGGCGGCAACGCTGATGGTGATGGCCTGTTTGCCTTCCGGCAGTTCGGTAACATTGCTGCTCTTTGTTCTCTTCAGTACCACCATTTCGGCGGTCAGTAATCTGGTGGGCATTTTGCCTGCGGAGAGTTTTCCTACAGACATTCGCTCGTTAGGCGTAGGTTTTGCCACCGCCATGAGTCGGTTGGGGGCGGCGGTAAGTACTGGCCTGCTGCCGTGGGTGCTGGCGCAGTGGGGAATGCAAGTCACCTTATTGCTCCTGGCGGCAGTGTTGTTGGTTGGTTTTGTTGTGACCTGGCTATGGGCGCCAGAAACTAAAGCTCTCCCGCTGGTGGCGGCGGGAAATGTAGAGCAACGACAGGGAGGTGTAAATGAACATTCTGTTAGCGTTTAAAGCCGAACCGGATGCCGGGATGTTGGCGGAAAAAGAGTGGCAGACGGCGGCTCAGGGGAATAGCGGACCGGATGTTTCGCTGCTGCGAAGTTTACTCGGTGCTGATGAACAGGCCGCTGCCGCGCTGCTGTTAGCGCAGAGAAAAAACGGTACGCCAATGTCTTTAACCGCGTTAAGCATAGGCGATGAACGGGCGTTGCACTGGCTGCGTTATCTTACGGCTCTTGGGTTTGAGGAAGCTGTATTGCTGGAGACGGCGGCAGATCTGCGTTTTGCGCCGGAATATGTCGCCCGGCATATTGCCGAATGGCAGCGCCAGAATCCGCTGGATCTGATCATTACCGGCTGTCAAAGCAGCGAAGGGCAGAACGGGCAAACGCCGTTTTTGTTGGCGGAAATACTGGGCTGGCCCTGTTTCACCCAGGTGGAGCGTTTTACACTCGACGCACCGTTTATCACCCTCGAACAGCGTACTGAAAACGGGCTGCGCTGTTGCCGTGTCCGCTTACCTGCGGTGATTGCTGTACGTCAGTGCGGTGAAGTGGCCTTGCCAGTACCGGGAATGCGACAGCGAATGGCTGCGGGGAAAGCGGAAATTATCCGCAAAACTGTTGCTGCTGAATCGCCAGCGATGCAGTGCCTGCAACTGGAAAGGCCAGAACAACGACGCGGTGCAACGCTTCTTGATGGGCAAACGGTAGCAGAAAAAGCGCAAAAACTATGGCGGGATTATTTGTGCCAGAGGATGCAGCCATGAATATCGCAATAGTGACCATAAATCAGGATTATGCCGCAATGGTGGGCTGGCTGGCGGAGCAGGATTTCAGCGACAGCACACTAATCCACTGGCAAATCGAGCCGCAGCCGATGGTTGCGGAACAGGTGCTGGATGCGCTGGTGGAACAGTGGCAGCGAACGCCTGCTGAAGTTGTCCTCTTTCCTCCGGGATCGTTTGGTGATGAACTGTCGACCCGGCTGGCCTGGCGTTTACATGGGGCCAGTGTCTGCCAGGCGGTTTCATTAGATATACCGACCGCAAGCGTGCGCAAATCCCACTGGGGAAATGCGCTAACGGCGACGCTGCAAACAGAAAAACGCCCGCTATGCCTTTCCCTGTCGCGCCAGGTTGGCGCGGCGAAAAACGTCGCGTTGCCATCAGGTATGCAACAACTGAATATTGTTCCCGGAGCGCTTCCCGACTGGCTGGTGGGTATAGAAAACCTGAAAAATGTTACCCGTGACCCATTAGCTGAGGCCAGACGAGTACTGGTGGTGGGGCAGGGCGGCGAGGCAGATAGCCAGGAAATCGCTATGCTGGCTGAAAAGCTGGGAGCAGAAGTGGGCTACAGTCGGGCGCGAGTGATGAACGGTGGTTTTGATGCCGAAAAGGTCATTGGTATTTCCGGGCATCTGCTGGTGCCAGATGTTTGCATTGTGGCGGGCGCATCCGGTGCGGCAGCGTTAATGGCGGGAGTACGCAATAGCAAGTTTGTGGTGGCTATTAATCATGACGTCAGCGCGGCGGTATTTTCACAGGCAGATGTTGGTGTGGTGGATGACTGGAAAGCCGTGCTGGAGGCATTGGTGGCAAATATTCACTCAGATTGCCAATAACATACAGCCGGATGCGGCGTGGACGCCTTATCCGACCAACGGTTGTGAGCTCGGGACAGGTAGGCCTGATAAGACGCGTTAGCGTCGCATCAGGCGCTGAATGTCGGATGTTGCGTGCGGCCTATAAATAACACAAATTCAATTCGTTACGATTATCCCGTCAAAGCAATTTTTTCGCTAACGTCCAGACCCCGGTATTCGTGGTGGAAAGCGCCACGACACCCGCGTTAATTGCATTACGCGCATCTTCTTCATCGCACACCAGCCCGCCTGCAATCAGCGGCTGGCGGATTTTCTCCGTCACCCAGCCCAGCACTTTGGGCATACAGCCTGGCAGGATCTCAATACAATCCGGATTCGATTGCGCAACTTGTTTATCAATGTTGTGAAACGAAATCGAATCGACAATAAACAAGCGATGAATACAGAAAAAACCTTCTGCTCTGGCGGCTTTCAACATTGAGGCTTTGGTACTGATTATACCGTCCGCTTCGGTCACCAGTTTCAGAAACTGAATCACCACTTCCTTGTTCGATGCGCCTTCCAGCAAATCGACATGGATAAAGGCATATTTCCCGGCATTTTTAATCTTTTTAACGATATGACTGATGGTGCAGATATTGCCGTACAACACGGAAATAAACCGGCATTCAGAGTCGATTGCCAGTTGCAGGCTGGCATTGTCTTTAACGGCAGCAATCACCGGATTCTGACGGAGCAGGTGTAAGAGGGGCATAAATTATCCTTATTATTTATCCAAAGCGGTAGGTGATGCCGAATCCGGAAGGCGGATAGCGCCACTGTTGTAGTGTTTTTTCGTCGCACAGCAAACGGCAGGTTCCGCACTCAAGGCAACCGCGATAATCAACGCGCAAGTCCCCTTCCGGCGTGAGTGCAAAAAGCCCTGCCGGACAGGCGTTAATCAATCGTTCTGCCGTTTGGCGCTCAACGTATTTAGCGGGAACAATATGCGGCGCATCAGCAGCGCGCCAGAAATTACGGGCTACAGACATCGGATACTCCTGATAACATCGCCCGCCAGATGCCACAGGCCATGACGACGTAAATGGCGCCAGAGTAACTGGCGCAGCGGCGGAACAGGTTTATCCCCCTGATCCCATAAATCACGGGAAATATCCTGCATTAACGCAGGCCACATCCGATACCAGCCTGGGCGTTGCAAAAGCGCAGGAACATGCTGATAACGCTGTAGAACATCCCACAGTAGGCTGCACTCTATGTTTTGATGATAAAGCGGAAACAGACTCTGCGGCTCGCGTTGCTGACAGGCGCTTATCAGGGTTTGTGCCGCCGCATGTGCGCCAGTCAACGCCATATCCATACCGCGCACGGAAATTCCGGTATTGACGCAACTGCGCAATGCATCACCCACCAGCAGCCAGCCGTTACCAGCGTATTGTACCGGCATACTGTGCAGACCACCTTCCGGCACCAGATGCGCGCCATACTCCAGAGATTGCGTGTTTTTGATAAGCGGGCGCACTGCCGGATGTGTTTTAAAGCGGGCCAGCAGTTCGCTCGCCGGGACACGACTTTGCGTGAGGGAAGGAAGCGGGCAAACAACCCCTAACGAAAGCGTTTGTTGATTGGTATAAAGAAATGCACCGCCGGGCAGGTCATCACAGATTTCGCCGCTGAACAGCATTGCCGCACCTTCGTTGCTTTCCAGATGAAAACGCTCTTCGATAACGGACCTCTCCAGTGCCAGCACTTCTTTGATACCCAACGCCATAGATTCGCCAGCAGGGCGGGTAACTAATCCGTGTCGTTCCGCCAGGAGGCTATTGGCACCTTCTGCCAGGACGATATAACGGGCGCGGAGAATATCATCGCCACAGATAACGCCACACACTCTGCCGTTTTCTTCATACAGCGCATCTACCGTCGCACCAGGGATACACTCGACACCTTCTTTTTCGGCTTCTGCAACCAGCCACGGATCGAACCGCGCGCGTAACACGCTCCATGATTCGCCGCTGGGCAGTAAGCTGGAAAATGTCGTTGCGCCATCCGGCGTTAACAGGGAAAGGCTTTCGTGAGTGATGCGACGCTCAAGGGGCGCGGTCAGATGAAATTGGGGGAGGAGTTCCGCGAGTGCATGGGTATATAGCCGTCCGCCGGAAAGATTTTTACTGCCGGGAATTTCAGCTCGTTCCAGTAACAGAACAGACAAACCCGCTCGCGCGCAGCGTAATGCACAAGCGGTGCCCGCAATGCCGGCACCGATAATAATAATGTCGCAGTCATCTTCCATGGTGTGCTCCAGATATCCTGAACGCAACACCCTAACATGGCGTTACTTAAGGGAAATTGACCGCCGACACACTCTTATCATTCGCCGCGATAGATACAGCCCGCAGTGCAGGTTTCTTTCACCATCACCGCACTTAATAGCGGCACAACAGGTTTAACTTGATCCCAAATCCATTTTGCTAAAACTTCGCTGGTCGGGTTTTCCAGACCGGGTATATCATTGAGATAATAGTGGTCCAGGCGATCGTAGGTCGGTTTAAACGCCGCTTTCAGTTCAGCGAAATCGATAATCCAGCCCGTATGTGGATCGACTTCCCCAGTAATTTCCAGGCGCACCATAAAAGAATGCCCGTGTAAGCGCCCGCACTTATGTCCCTGTGGGACGTGCGGCAGACGGTGAGCGGCTTCGAAGGTGAAATCTTTAAATAACGTGGTGGACATCATAATTTCTCTACAGGACGATAAAACCGCCGTAGAGTACCGGAAAGCCTGTTTTTTCGCATTACTAAAAACAGGTTTGTTGCGCAAAATGACCGATTTAACTTAATTGCGGTCGACATTTATCTATTTTTCATTGAGTTAATAAATCTATTTTGTTGTTAAAGACTATTGCTAAAACAGGTTAGTCGATTTGGTTATTAGTTATCGCTATCCCGTCTTTAATCCACCCCCTTCGCGCCGTTAACCTTACCTTCTCTTCTGTTTTATGGGCGCTGACAGGGCCGATAAACAGCTTTGCTTACTGGAACATAACGACGCATGACGACACAGGTCTCACCTTCCGCTTTGCTTCCGCTGAACCCGGAGCAACTGGCACGCCTCCAGGCGGCCACTACCGATTTAACGCCCACCCAGCTTGCCTGGGTATCTGGCTATTTCTGGGGAGTGCTCAACCAGCAACCTGCTGCACTTGCGGCGACGCCAGCTTCTGGTGCAGAAATGCCGGGTATAACTATTATCTCTGCTTCGCAAACCGGCAATGCGCGTCGGATCGCTGAAGCATTACGCGATGACTTATTAGCGGTAAAACTGAACGTTAAGCTGGTGAACGCGGGCGACTATAAATTCAAACAAATCGCCAGTGAAAAACTGCTTATCGTGGTGACTTCAACACAAGGGGAAGGGGAACCGCCGGAAGAAGCCGTCGCGCTGCATAAGTTCCTGTTCTCCAAAAAAGCGCCGAAGCTGGAAAACACCGCGTTTGCCGTGTTTAGCCTCGGTGATAGCTCTTATGAATTTTTCTGCCAGTCCGGGAAAGATTTCGACAGCAAGCTGGCGGAACTTGGCGGTGAGCGCCTGCTCGATCGCGTCGATGCGGATGTGGAATATCAGGCTGCCGCCAGCGAATGGCGCGCCCGCGTGGTTGATGTACTGAAATCTCGCACGCCTGTCGCAGCACCTTCCCAACCCGTCGCTACTGGCGCGGTAAATGAAATTCACACCAGCCCTTATAGCAAAGAGGCGCCGCTGGTGGCGAACCTTTCGGTTAACCAGAAAATTACTGGACGTAACTCTGAAAAAGACGTTCGCCATATCGAAATTGACTTAGGCGACTCTGGCCTGCGCTATCAGCCGGGCGATGCGCTGGGGGTGTGGTATCAGAACGATCCCGCACTGGTTAAAGAACTTGTTGAACTGCTGTGGCTGAAAGGCGATGAACCCGTCACCGTTGATGGCAAAACGCTGACTCTGAGCGAAGCGCTACAGTGGCACTACGAACTGACGGTTAACACCGCCAACATCGTTGAGAACTACGCCACGCTTACCCGCAGTGAAACGCTGCTGCCGCTGGTGGGCGATAAAGCGAAGTTACAGCATTACGCCGCGACCACGCCGATTGTCGACATGGTGCGTTTCTCTCCGGCACAGCTTGACGCTGAAGACTTGATTAACTTGCTGCGCCCGCTGACGCCTCGTCTTTACTCCATCGCCTCCTCGCAGGCGGAAGTCGAGAGCGAAGTGCACGTCACAGTCGGCGTGGTGCGTTATGACGTGGAAGGCCGCGCCCGTGCTGGTGGTGCCTCCAGCTTCCTCGCCGATCGCGTGGAAGAAGAGGGCGAAGTCCGCGTCTTTATCGAACATAACGACAACTTCCGCTTACCCGCTAACCCGGAAACGCCGGTGATTATGATTGGCCCCGGTACGGGTATCGCACCGTTCCGCGCCTTTATGCAGCAACGCGCAGCTGACGAAGCGCCGGGTAAAAACTGGCTGTTCTTCGGCAACCCACACTTTACGGAAGATTTCCTCTACCAGGTGGAATGGCAGCGTTATGTGAAAGAGGGCGTGCTGACGCGTATCGATCTCGCCTGGTCGCGCGATCAAAAAGAAAAAGTTTACGTACAAGACAAACTGCGCGAACAGGGCGCAGAACTGTGGCGCTGGATCAACGACGGTGCCCACATTTATGTCTGCGGCGACGCTAATCGCATGGCGAAAGACGTTGAACAGGCACTTCTGGAAGTGATTGCCGAATTTGGTGGCATGGACACCGAAGCGGCGGATGAATTTTTAAGTGAGCTGCGCGTAGAGCGCCGTTATCAGCGAGATGTCTACTAATGAGCGAAAAATATCCAGGGCCTTTAGTGGTCGAAGGTAAACTGGCAGATGCCGAGCGCATGAAGCTTGAAAGCAACTATCTGCGCGGCACCATTGCAGAAGATTTAAACGACGGCCTGACAGGCGGCTTTAAAGGCGACAACTTCTTGCTGATCCGTTTCCACGGCATGTATCAGCAAGATGACCGCGACATTCGTGCTGAACGTGCTGAACAGAAGCTGGAACCACGTCATGCCATGATGCTCCGCTGCCGCTTGCCGGGTGGTGTTATCACCACCAAACAGTGGCAGGCGATTGATAAATTTGCTGAAGACAACACGATTTACGGCAGCATTCGTCTGACCAACCGCCAGACGTTCCAGTTCCACGGTATTCTGAAAAAGAACGTCAAACCGGCACACCAGATGCTGCACTCGGTCGGTCTGGATGCATTAGCCACCGCCAACGACATGAACCGTAACGTGCTGTGCACCTCAAACCCGTTCGAGTCGCAGCTGCACGCGGAAGCCTACGAATGGGCGAAGAAAATCTCTGAGCATCTGCTGCCGCGTACTCGCGCTTACGCGGAGATCTGGCTCGATCAGGAAAAAGTTGCTACCACCGATGAAGAACCGATCCTCGGTCAGACCTACCTGCCGCGTAAGTTCAAAACCACGGTAGTTATTCCGCCGCAGAACGATATCGATCTGCACGCCAACGACATGAACTTCGTGGCGATAGCCGAAAACGGTAAGCTGGTAGGCTTCAACCTGCTGGTTGGCGGCGGCCTTTCGATGGAACACGGCAACAAAAAAACCTACGCCCGTACAGCAAGCGAGTTTGGTTATCTGCCACTGGAACATACGCTGGCCGTGGCGGAAGCGGTCGTTACCACCCAGCGCGACTGGGGTAACCGTACCGACCGTAAAAATGCCAAAACCAAATATACCCTGGAGCGCGTGGGCGTTGAGACGTTTAAAGCGGAAGTGGAACGTCGTGCAGGGATCAAGTTTGAGCCGATCCGCCCGTATGAATTTACCGGACGTGGCGATCGTATCGGCTGGGTAAAAGGGATCGACGACAAATGGCACCTGACGCTGTTCATCGAAAATGGTCGTATTCTCGATTATCCGGGGCGTCCGCTGAAAACCGGCCTGCTGGAGATCGCGAAGATCCACAAAGGCGATTTCCGCATTACGGCTAACCAGAATCTGATCATCGCCGGTGTACCGGAAAGCCAGAAAGCGAAGATCGAGAAAATCGCGCAGGTGAGCGGCCTGATGAATGTCGTCACTCCGCAGCGTGAAAACTCAATGGCCTGCGTGTCGTTCCCAACGTGTCCGCTGGCGATGGCGGAAGCTGAACGTTTCTTGCCGTCGTTTATCGACAACATCGATAATTTAATGGCGAAACATGGCGTCAGCGATGAGCATATCGTAATGCGAGTGACGGGCTGCCCGAATGGCTGTGGTCGCGCGATGCTGGCGGAAGTTGGCCTGGTGGGTAAAGCGCCGGGTCGCTACAACCTGCATCTTGGCGGCAACCGCATGGGAACACGTATCCCACGAATGTATAAAGAAAACATCACCGAGCCGGAAATCCTGGCGTCGCTTGATGAACTGATTGGGCGCTGGGCGAAAGAGCGCGAAGCGGGTGAGGGCTTCGGCGACTTTACGGTGCGTGCGGGCATCATTCGCCCGGTGCTCGATCCGGCGCGCGATTTGTGGGATTAACATGAATTGCCACTTCTGCTTGGTTTTGTAGGCCTGATAAGACGCGCCTGCGTCGCATCAGGCATCGTGGCGCCTTTGCCGGATGCGGCGTAAACGCCTTATCCGACCTACGGAACCGTAACACGCATCAGGCAAGGCAAACAGTGAGGAACCTATGTCCAGACTCGATCTAAACGCCCTGAATGAGCTGCCAAAGGTAGACTGCATTCTGGCACTGGCAGAAACTAATGCCCAACTGGAAAAACTGGACGCCGAAGGCCGCGTCGCCTGGGCGCTGGATAATCTGCCCGGTGAATATGTGCTTTCTTCCAGCTTCGGCATTCAGGCAGCGGTGAGCCTGCATCTGGTGAATCAGATTCGCCCGGATATTCCGGTGATCCTCACCGATACGGGTTACTTGTTCCCGGAAACTTACCGTTTTATTGATGAGTTAACGGACAAACTCAAGCTCAACCTGAAAGTGTACCGCGCCACCGAAAGCGCCGCCTGGCAGGAAGCGCGCTACGGCAAACTGTGGGAGCAGGGCGTTGAAGGCATTGAAAAATACAATGACATCAACAAAGTTGAACCGATGAACCGGGCGCTGAAAGAACTGAATGCGCAAACCTGGTTTGCTGGCCTGCGCCGCGAACAATCCGGCAGCCGTGCCAATTTACCGGTACTGGCTATCCAGCGTGGTGTATTTAAAGTGCTGCCTATTATCGACTGGGATAACCGCACTATTTATCAGTACCTGCAAAAACATGGCCTGAAATATCATCCTTTATGGGATGAAGGATATTTATCGGTGGGAGATACCCATACAACCCGTAAATGGGAACCCGGCATGGCAGAAGAAGAAACGCGTTTCTTTGGTTTAAAAAGGGAATGTGGGCTGCACGAAGGCTAAAACTTCGCTCCGCTTAATAAACGCCTCTGTCTGAAAAGATGGGGGCGTTTTTATTTTGCGAGGAGCGTTCCTGCTTTTAAACGTGAATGTAGCAAGGGGAATCTACAGGCATAGAATGGCGTCGGGTGCTTGAGGCTGTCTGGCGTTAAGCATTCGCGAGGTTCCAGATGGACAAAAGCCCCAGGCGATATTTCTATCAACCTGAGGCCAGCGTTCGAACACAGCAATTCGGATGTTAGTCTCTTCTTTGCAGGGAGGCAAGACATGCTGACAAAATATGCCCTTGTGGCAATCATCGTACTGTGTTGTACAGTGCTGGGATTCACGCTCATGGTAGGCGACTCATTGTGTGAGTTGAGTATCAGAGAACGTGGTATGGAGTTTAAGGCAGTTCTCGCTTACGAATCGAAGAAGTAGCCATCACGCGGGGATAAAACCCCGCGTATTGAATTGTTATAGTTTGGCCTTCTGCACCCGTTTTTTATACTCTTTTTCAGGTGGCATTGATTTCCTGCAGGCTCGGGAGTGATCATTTCAAACCCATCAGGACGCCTTCGCCAGCTCCTTCACCAGCGGTAGCATTATCCGCATAACATCACGGCAGCGGCGTTCTATTCTTCCAGGAAGTGCCTTATCAATATGCTGTTGATTATCCAGTCTTACATCATGCCAGCTAGTTCCCGCAGGGAATGCGGCTGTTTTTGCGCGTTGCTGATAACCGTCTTTATTTCCCAGATTCCAGTTTGTCGCTTCCACCGAAAGTACAGCAATGCCCGCTTTGTCGAAAATTTCTGCGTCATTACAACATCCGGTGCCTTTCGGATAGTTTTTATTCAAACCTGGATTTGTGGTGGCGGCAATTCCATGACTGCGGGCAATTGCCAGCGCCCGGTCGCGCGTTAATTTCCTTACTGCTTCAGGTGTTTTTACGCCACTGTTGAAATACAGCTTATCGCCAACAATCAGATTATCGAGATTAATCACCAATAAAGTATTTTTCTTTTCGGTATCACTCATGCGTTTGAGTAAATTCTCAGCGCCTAATTTCCCTTCCTCTTCGCCACTGGTCGCTACAAAACGAATGCCATATTCGGTTGGCGTATTTTTCAGGCGTTCAGCCAGCTCCAGCATGACACCTAAACCTGCGGCATTGTCATCCATTCCTTGTAACGTCAGCCCGCCGAGATTGGCATCTGCATCTGCGTCGCTCTGCGGGGCATAGGTATCCAGATGCGCCATGATAATGATCTGCTGCGGCGCTTTGCCTTCATGAGCGGCAATCACCGTACTTCCCGTCACGTTGTGCCAGTTTTTGCGGTTATCGCGGGCGGTATAAATATATCGGCTATTAAATGTCCGAATATCACTGCGGTAACCCATTTGCTGAAACTGTTGCCGAATATAATCGGCTGATAACATTTCTGCGGGTGTACCGGTCATTCGTCCCGGAAAGAAAGTGGCAATATGTCGCGCCTGTGTATTGGCAAAATCGCCAGGTTTAGGTGACGAGGCGTGTACGGGGAGAATAAAGCATACGCCGAGCGCCAGGGCAGCGGTACGGTGGCGCAATGCGGAAAACATAGTGAGTCCTTAAATACCATGCAAATTTTTTACCGCCATAGTATGAAACTGCCGCTGCGCTAAAACAATTTCAAATCTTCCTAAACGCCCGAAATCCGGTAGCTTAAGCACTTTTTGATATTTGCTTTGCCAAAGCGTTATTCCGTTAAGGAACTACTCATTCCAATTGGTAATTTCATTCGTTCTCCTGCGCTCCCTATAGTCGAAACATCTGATGGCAAGAAAATAGCGGTATTGCAAAGGAACGGTTATGGATCAAAAACGACTTACCCACCTGCGACAGCTGGAGGCGGAAAGCATCCACATCATTCGCGAGGTGGCGGCAGAATTCTCAAATCCGGTGATGCTCTACTCCATCGGCAAAGATTCCAGCGTCATGCTGCATCTGGCGCGCAAGGCGTTTTATCCTGGTACGCTGCCGTTCCCACTGCTGCATGTCGATACCGGCTGGAAATTCCGCGAGATGTATGAGTTTCGCGATCGTACGGCGAAAGCTTACGGCTGCGAGCTGTTGGTACATAAAAATCCAGAAGGCGTGGCGATGGGGATTAACCCGTTCGTGCACGGCAGCGCCAAACATACCGACATTATGAAAACCGAAGGCCTGAAACAGGCGCTGAATAAATACGGCTTTGATGCCGCCTTCGGTGGTGCACGTCGCGATGAAGAGAAGTCCCGCGCCAAAGAACGAATCTACTCTTTCCGTGACCGCTTTCATCGCTGGGATCCGAAAAACCAGCGTCCGGAGTTGTGGCATAACTATAACGGGCAGATCAACAAAGGCGAAAGCATCCGCGTTTTCCCGCTCTCTAACTGGACCGAGCAGGATATCTGGCAATACATCTGGCTGGAAAATATTGACATTGTTCCGCTGTATCTCGCCGCTGAACGTCCGGTCCTGGAACGCGACGGTATGTTGATGATGATTGATGACAACCGTATCGACCTGCAACCGGGCGAAGTGATTAAAAAACGGATGGTGCGCTTTCGCACGCTGGGCTGTTGGCCGCTGACCGGTGCGGTGGAATCAAACGCACAAACACTGCCGGAAATCATCGAAGAGATGCTGGTTTCCACCACCAGTGAACGTCAGGGCCGCGTGATTGACCGCGACCAGGCGGGGTCCATGGAGCTGAAAAAACGTCAGGGGTATTTTTAAGATGAACACCGCACTTGCACAACAAATCGCCAATGAAGGCGGCGTCGAAGCCTGGATGATTGCCCAACAACATAAAAGCCTGCTGCGTTTTCTGACCTGCGGCAGCGTCGATGACGGCAAAAGCACCCTGATTGGTCGCCTGCTGCACGATACTCGCCAAATCTACGAAGATCAGCTCTCATCGCTGCATAACGACAGCAAACGACACGGTACCCAGGGCGAAAAACTGGATTTGGCGTTGCTGGTGGATGGCCTGCAAGCTGAACGCGAACAGGGCATCACTATCGATGTGGCTTACCGTTATTTCTCCACCGAGAAGCGTAAATTTATTATCGCCGACACTCCTGGGCACGAGCAGTACACCCGCAATATGGCGACCGGAGCGTCAACGTGTGAGCTGGCGATCTTATTGATCGACGCCCGTAAAGGCGTGCTCGATCAAACCCGTCGTCACAGTTTTATCTCTACGCTGCTGGGGATTAAACATCTGGTCGTAGCGATCAATAAAATGGATCTGGTGGATTACAGTGAAGAGACATTCACCCGCATTCGTGAAGACTACCTGACTTTTGCCGAACAATTACCGGGTAATCTGGATATTCGTTTTGTACCGCTCTCTGCCCTGGAAGGCGACAATGTGGCTTCGCAAAGCGAAAGTATGCCGTGGTACAGCGGCCCAACATTACTTGAAGTGCTGGAAACCGTTGAGATCCAGCGAGTGGTTGATGCCCAGCCGATGCGCTTCCCGGTTCAATACGTTAACCGCCCGAATCTCGATTTTCGTGGCTACGCCGGAACGCTGGCTTCCGGTCGCGTGCAAGTCGGGCAACGTGTCAAAGTACTGCCCTCTGGCGTGGAGTCAAACATCGCGCGGATCGTTACTTTTGATGGCGATCGCGAAGAAGCTTTTGCCGGAGAAGCGTTCACACTGGTGCTGACGGATGAGATCGATATCAGCCGTGGCGATCTGCTGCTGACAGCAGATGAAGCGCTGCCGGCGGTGCAGAGTGCGTCAGTTGATGTGGTATGGATGGCGGAACAACCGCTTTCCCAGGGCCAGAGTTACGACATCAAAATCGCCGGTAAGAAGACGCGCGCTCGTGTTGATGGAATTCGCTATCAGGTTGATATTAATAACCTTACCCAGCGTGAAGTTGAAAACCTGCCGCTGAATGGGATCGGCCTGGTGGATCTCACCTTTGACGAGCCGCTGGTGTTAGATCGTTATCAACAAAATCCGGTGACGGGGGGGCTGATTTTTATCGATCGTCTGAGCAACGTGACTGTTGGTGCAGGTATGGTGCATGAGCCAACAAACGATGCCGTCGTTGCGCCGTCGGAATTTAGTGTGTTCGAGCTTGAACTGAATGCGTTAGTACGCCGTCACTTCCCGCACTGGGGCGCGCGCGATTTACTGGGAGGTAAATGATGGCTCTGCATGACGAAAACGTCGTCTGGCATAGCCACCCAGTAACTGTGCAACAGCGCGAACAGCACCACGGACATCGTGGTGTTGTGCTGTGGTTTACTGGGCTCTCCGGTTCTGGTAAATCAACCGTCGCGGGCGCGCTGGAAGAAGCACTGCATAAACTCGGCATCAGTACGTATTTGCTGGATGGTGACAACGTTCGCCACGGGTTATGTAGCGATCTCGGTTTTAGCGATGCCGATCGCAAAGAAAATATCCGTCGGGTTGGTGAAGTGGCGAATTTAATGGTTGAAGCCGGACTAGTGGTGCTGACCGCGTTTATCTCGCCACATCGCGCTGAACGCCAGATGGTTCGCGAACGCGTAGGAGAAGGGCGATTTATCGAAGTGTTTGTCGATACGCCGCTGACGATTTGCGAGGCTCGCGATCCAAAAGGCTTATATAAGAAAGCGCGCGCTGGTGAACTGCGCAACTTTACCGGAATAGATGCAATTTACGAAGCGCCTGAATCGGCAGAAATTCATCTCAATGGTGAACAATTAGTAACAAATTTGGTTCAGCAATTATTAGATCTACTGAGACAGAACGATATTATCAGATCCTGAGACACCACCGGGTTTTCATGCCCGGTTCGTCAAAGTGACAGGATCCGATATGCGTAATAGCCATAACATTACACTAACAAATAGTGATAGCCTTACTGAGGACGAAGAAACCACATGGTCGCTACCTGGGGCCGTGGTCGGTTTTGTGTCCTGGCTGTGTGCACTGGCGATTCCGATGTTGATTTATGGCTCTAACACGCTGTTTTTCTTTATCTACACCTGGCCTTTCTTTCTGGCGCTGATGCCTGTTGCGGTGGTGGTAGGTATTGCGCTGCATTCCTTGATGGACGGAAAATTACGCTACAGTATTGTTTTCACTTTTATCACCGTTGGCATTATGTTTGGTGCACTGTTTATGTGGTTGTTGGGCTAATCTGTTCTTTCCTGTTCATTCTGTCCATAATTCAAACCGTAACCAACAATGAGATTATGTTCTGCGCGCCCTGGGTATACGTAACAATGGACAAATGTGGTACATTTGCCCGCGTTGTCGCGGTATCCCCAACAGAGGATGTAGAGTCGTCTTCGGATGCATGGGATGAGGATGCCGTTTTTCAGGGGGCAGGATGGGTAAACTAACGCTGCTGTTGCTGGCTATTCTGGTCTGGCTACAGTATTCGCTGTGGTTCGGTAAGAACGGTATACATGACTATACCCGCGTCAATGATGATGTGGCGGCACAGCAAGCTACAAACGCGAAACTTAAAGCGCGAAACGATCAGCTTTTTGCCGAAATTGACGATCTCAATGGTGGCCAGGAGGCGCTCGAAGAGCGTGCGCGTAATGAACTCAGCATGACCAGGCCGGGCGAAACTTTTTATCGTCTGGTGCCTGACGCGTCGAAGCGCGCACAGTCTGCGGGGCAAAACAATCGATAAATCAGCCCGGGAATTAACATGGCAACCACTCATTTGGATGTTTGCGCCGTGGTTCCGGCGGCCGGATTTGGCCGCCGAATGCAAACGGAATGTCCTAAGCAATATCTCTTAATCGGTAATCAAACCATTCTTGAACACTCGGTGCATGCGCTGCTGGCGCATCCCCGGGTGTCGCGTGTCGTCATTGCAATAAGCCCTGGCGATAACCGCTTTGCACAACTTCCTCTGGCGAATCATCCGCAAATCACCGTTGTTGATGGTGGTGAAGAGCGTGCTAATTCCGTGCTGGCAGGTCTGAAAGCCGCTGGTGATGCACAGTGGGTGCTGGTGCATGACGCCGCTCGCCCTTGTCTGCATCAGGATGACCTCGCGCGCCTGTTGGCGTTGAGCGAAACCAGCCGCACGGGAGGGATTCTCGCCGCGCCGGTGCGCGATACGATGAAACGCGCGGAGCCTGGCAAAAACGCCATTGCTCATACCGTTGATCGCAACGGCTTATGGCACGCGCTGACGCCGCAATTTTTCCCTCGTGAGCTGTTACATGACTGCCTGACGCGCGCTTTAAATGAAGGCGCTACCATTACTGACGAAGCCTCGGCGCTGGAATACTGCGGTTTTCATCCACAGCTTGTCGAAGGCCGAGCGGATAACATTAAAGTCACGCGCCCGGAAGATTTGGCGCTTGCCGAATTTTATCTCACCCGAACCATCCATCAGGAGAATACATAATGCGAATTGGACACGGTTTTGATGTTCACGCCTTTGGCGGCGAAGGCCCAATTATCATTGGTGGCGTGCGCATCCCTTATGAAAAAGGGCTGCTGGCACATTCTGATGGCGACGTGGCGCTGCACGCGCTGACTGATGCATTACTTGGTGCAGCGGCGCTGGGGGATATCGGCAAGCTGTTCCCGGATACCGATCCGGCATTTAAAGGTGCGGACAGCCGCGAGCTGCTACGCGAAGCCTGGCGACGCATTCAGGCGAAGGGCTATACCCTCGGCAACGTCGATGTCACTATCATCGCTCAGGCACCGAAGATGCTGCCGCATATTCCACAAATGCGCGTGTTTATTGCCGAAGATCTCGGCTGCCATATGGATGATGTTAACGTGAAAGCCACTACTACGGAAAAACTCGGATTTACCGGACGTGGGGAAGGGATTGCCTGTGAAGCGGTGGCGCTACTCATTAAGGCAACAAAATGATTGAATTTGATAATCTCACTTACCTCCACGGCAAACCGCAAGGAACCGGGCTGCTGAAAGCCAACCCGGAAGACTTTGTGGTGGTGGAAGATTTAGGCTTTGAGCCTGATGGTGAAGGTGAGCATATCCTGGTGCGCATTCTTAAAAACGGCTGCAATACCCGTTTTGTGGCCGACGCATTGGCGAAATTCCTGAAAATTCATGCTCGCGAAGTCAGTTTCGCCGGGCAGAAAGACAAACATGCCGTTACGGAACAGTGGTTATGCGCTCGCGTACCGGGCAAAGAGATGCCTGATCTAAGCGCGTTTCAGCTGGAAGGCTGCCAGGTGCTGGAGTATGCGCGCCACAAGCGTAAACTGCGTTTAGGGGCGCTGAAAGACAACTCCTTTACCCTGGTGCTGCGAGAAGTGAGCAATCGTGATGACGTTGAACAGCGACTGATCGATATTTGCGTGAAAGGTGTACCGAATTACTTTGGCGCGCAACGTTTTGGTATTGGCGGTAGTAACTTGCAGGGCGCGTTGCGCTGGGCGCAAACCAATACTCCGGTGCGCGATCGCAATAAGCGTAGTTTTTGGTTGTCGGCAGCTCGTAGTGCGTTGTTTAATCAGATTGTTGCTGAACGACTCAAAAAAGCAGAAGTTAATCAGGTTGTTGACGGTGATGCGCTACAATTAGCCGGGCGCGGCAGTTGGTTTGTTGCTACTCACGAAGAACTGGCAGAATTACAGCGTCGCGTGAACGATAAAGAGCTGATGATTACTGCTGCTATGCCGGGTAGCGGCGAATGGGGAACCCAGCGTGAGGCGCTGGCATTCGAACAAGCGGCGGTAGCCGACGAAACTGAATTGCAAGCCCTACTGGTGCGCGAAAAAGTAGAAGCCGCGCGCAGAGCGATGCTGTTATATCCGCAACAATTAAGCTGGAACTGGTGGGATGACGTCACCGTAGAAATCCGTTTCTGGCTTCCGGCGGGGAGTTTTGCGACCAGCGTTGTCAGGGAACTTATCAACACAACAGGTGATTATGCGCATATTGCTGAGTAATGATGACGGGGTACATGCGCCCGGTATACAAACGCTGGCGAAAGCTCTGCGTGAGTTTGCTGACGTTCAGGTGGTCGCCCCCGATCGTAATCGCAGCGGTGCTTCAAACTCCCTGACGCTGGAATCTTCCCTGCGCACGTTTACCTTTGAAAATGGTGATATCGCCGTGCAAATGGGAACCCCGACCGATTGCGTCTATCTTGGCGTGAATGCTCTGATGCGTCCGCGCCCGGATATTGTGGTTTCGGGTATTAACGCAGGGCCGAATCTGGGTGATGATGTTATTTATTCCGGTACGGTGGCCGCCGCGATGGAAGGTCGTCATTTAGGCTTTCCGGCACTGGCCGTTTCACTTGACGGGCATAAACATTACGACACTGCTGCAGCAGTCACCTGTTCCATTTTGCGCGCACTGTGTAAAGAGCCGCTGCGTACCGGACGTATTCTCAATATCAACGTACCTGATTTACCGCTGGATCAGATTAAAGGTATCCGCGTGACTCGCTGCGGTACACGACATCCGGCAGATCAGGTTATCCCGCAGCAGGATCCGCGCGGTAATACGCTGTACTGGATTGGCCCGCCGGGCGGTAAGTGTGATGCCGGTCCGGGGACCGATTTTGCTGCGGTAGATGAAGGCTACGTCTCCATCACGCCGCTGCATGTAGATTTAACCGCGCACAACGCGCAAGATGTGGTTTCAGACTGGTTAAACAGCGTGGGAGTTGGCACGCAATGGTAAGCAGACGCGTACAAGCACTTCTGGATCAATTACGTGCGCAAGGTATTCAGGATGAGCAGGTGCTTAATGCACTTGCTGCCGTGCCGCGTGAAAAATTCATCGATGAAGCGTTTGAACAAAAAGCCTGGGACAATATCGCGTTGCCGATAGGTCAGGGGCAGACAATTTCGCAGCCGTATATGGTGGCGCGAATGACCGAATTACTCGAACTGACGCCGCAGTCGCGAGTGCTGGAAATCGGCACTGGTTCGGGATATCAAACGGCAATTCTGGCACATCTTGTCCAGCATGTATGCTCGGTTGAACGGATTAAAGGATTGCAGTGGCAGGCGCGCAGACGTCTGAAAAATCTTGATTTACACAATGTTTCAACCCGTCACGGAGATGGATGGCAAGGTTGGCAAGCACGTGCGCCGTTTGACGCTATCATTGTAACGGCTGCACCGCCCGAAATTCCGACAGCGTTAATGACGCAACTGGACGAAGGCGGCATTCTCGTCTTACCTGTAGGGGAAGAGCACCAGTATTTAAAGCGGGTGCGTCGTCGGGGAGGCGAATTTATTATCGACACTGTGGAGGCTGTGCGCTTTGTTCCCTTAGTAAAGGGGGAGCTGGCTTAAAGCGTGAGGAAAATACCTGGAATTTTCCTGGTTATTTTGCAGCAGGTCAGCGTATCGTGAACATCTTTTCCAGTGTTCAGTAGGGTGCCTTGCACGGTAATTATGTCACTGGTTATTAATCAATTTTTTCCTGGGGGATAAATGAGCGCGGGAAGCCCAAAATTCACCGTTCGCCGTATTGCGGCTTTGTCACTGGTTTCGCTATGGTTGGCTGGCTGTTCTGACACTTCAAATCCACCGGCACCGGTCAGCTCCGTTAATGGCAATGCGCCAGCAAATACCAATTCTGGTATGTTGATTACGCCGCCACCGAAAATGGGGACGACGTCTACAACGCAGCAACCACAAATTCAGCCGGTACAACAGCCACAAATTCAATCGGCTCAACAGCCGCAAATCCAACCGGTACAGCCTGTTACCCAGCAACCGGTGCAAATGGAAAACGGACGCATCGTCTATAACCGTCAGTACGGGAATATTCCGAAAGGCAGTTATAGCGGCAGCACTTACACCGTGAAAAAAGGCGACACACTTTTTTATATCGCCTGGATTACCGGCAACGATTTCCGTGACCTTGCCCAACGCAACAATATTCAGGCTCCTTACGCTCTGAACGTAGGTCAGACCTTACAGGTGGGTAATGCTTCCGGTACGCCAATCACTGGCGGAAATGCCATTACCCAGGCCGATGCAGCAGAGCAAGGAGTTGTGATCAAGCCTGCACAAAATTCCACCGTTGCTGTTGCGTCGCAACCGACAATTACGTATTCTGAATCTTCGGGTGAACAGAGTGCTAACAAAATGTTGCCGAACAACAAGCCAACTGCGACCACGGTCACAGCGCCTGTAACGGTACCAACAGCAAGCACAACCGAGCCAACTGTCAGCAGTACAACAACCAGTGCGCCGATCTCCACCTGGCGCTGGCCGACTGAGGGCAAAGTGATAGAAACCTTTGGCGCTTCTGAGGGAGGCAACAAGGGGATTGATATCGCAGGTAGCAAAGGACAGGCAATTATCGCGACCGCAGATGGCCGCGTTGTTTATGCCGGTAATGCGCTGCGCGGCTACGGTAATCTGATTATCATCAAACATAATGATGATTACCTGAGTGCCTACGCCCATAACGACACAATGCTGGTCCGGGAACAACAAGAAGTTAAGGCGGGGCAAAAAATAGCGACCATGGGTAGCACCGGAACCAGTTCAACACGCTTGCATTTTGAAATTCGTTACAAGGGGAAATCCGTAAACCCGCTGCGTTATTTACCGCAGCGATAAATCGGCGGAACCAGGCTTTTGCTTGAATGTTCCGTCAAGGGATCACGGGTAGGAGCCACCTTATGAGTCAGAATACGCTGAAAGTTCATGATTTAAATGAAGATGCGGAATTTGATGAGAATGGAGTTGAGGTTTTTGACGAAAAGGCCTTAGTTGAAGAGGAACCCAGTGATAACGATTTGGCCGAAGAGGAGCTGTTATCGCAGGGGGCAACACAGCGTGTGCTGGACGCGACTCAGCTTTACCTTGGTGAGATTGGTTATTCGCCACTGTTAACGGCCGAAGAAGAAGTTTATTTTGCGCGTCGCGCACTGCGTGGTGATGTCGCCTCTCGCCGCCGGATGATCGAGAGTAACTTGCGTCTGGTGGTAAAAATTGCCCGCCGTTATGGCAATCGTGGTCTGGCGCTGCTGGACCTTATCGAAGAGGGCAACCTGGGGCTGATCCGCGCGGTTGAGAAGTTTGACCCGGAACGTGGTTTCCGCTTCTCTACATACGCAACCTGGTGGATTCGCCAGACGATCGAGCGGGCCATTATGAACCAAACCCGTACTATTCGTTTGCCGATTCACATCGTAAAGGAGCTGAACGTTTACCTGCGAACCGCACGTGAGTTGTCCCATAAGCTGGACCACGAACCGAGTGCGGAAGAGATAGCAGAGCAACTGGATAAGCCGGTTGATGACGTCAGCCGTATGCTTCGTCTTAACGAGCGCATTACCTCGGTAGACACCCCACTGGGTGGTGATTCCGAAAAAGCGTTGCTGGACATCCTGGCCGATGAAAAAGAAAACGGTCCGGAAGACACCACGCAAGATGACGATATGAAACAAAGCATCGTCAAATGGCTGTTCGAACTGAACGCCAAGCAGCGTGAAGTGCTGGCACGTCGATTCGGTTTGCTGGGGTACGAAGCGGCAACACTGGAAGATGTAGGTCGTGAAATTGGCCTCACCCGTGAACGTGTTCGCCAGATTCAGGTTGAAGGCCTGCGCCGTCTGCGTGAGATTTTGCAGACTCAGGGGCTGAATATCGAAGCGCTGTTCCGCGAATAATAAGCATCTGTCAGAAAGGCCAGTCTCAAGCGAGGCTGGCCTTTTTCTTTTGTCTGGAGAGTCGGTTTTTAGGCTGGATAAGACGCGTGGGCGTCGCATCCGGCAATCAGCATCCTATTTGTTCATCATCTTGCGCACCAGTTGCATAAACAGTTTCTGCTCTTCTCCACTCAAACGTCCCAAAAACTCCTCATCCACACTGTCACCAATCGGTATCGCCGCAGCAAGTACCTTTTCTCCTTCGGCAGTCAGCCAGACAAAACGCCGCCGCTTATCGACGGTGTCATGCTCTCGTCTGACCAGGCCACGATTTTCCATTCTTGCCAGAATTTCTGCCAGCGTTGCCTTGGTGCTGACTGCTGCTTCCATCAGCGCCACCTGTTCGATACCAGGCTTATCAGCAATGGCGCGCATCACGGCGTACTGCGGTTTGGTCAGGTCAGGCAACTCATGCTGCCAGCGAGACGTGTGCTGCTGAAAAAGCTGTCGTAACTGATGGAACGCTTTATTTCGTAACGCCATGTAAACTCCGGGCTAACTTTCTGTCGCTATCATAGCGGTTTTTTAGTGACGAAGGGGATGTTGTTACTTTTCCGTACTTGCCGCAATGTGAATAGAAGGGTATGTTAATAATAACGTTCGTGTACGAACAATTAAGGGAATAAAAATGAGACTGATAGTCGGGATGACAGGGGCTACAGGTGCGCCTCTTGGTGTGGCATTACTGCAAGCACTAAAGAAGATGCCCGGTGTGGAAACACATCTCGTGATGTCGAAGTGGGCGAAAACCACCATTGAACTGGAAACGCCCTACAGTGTTCGCGATGTCGCTGCCCTGGCAGACTACTGCCATAACCCGGCGGATCAGGCGGCGACTATCTCCTCAGGTTCCTTTCGTACCGATGGCATGATCGTCATTCCGTGCAGTATGAAGACGCTGGCTGGTATTCGTGCTGGCTATGCCGATGGGCTGGTGGGGCGAGCTGCTGATGTTGTTCTTAAAGAAGGGCGCAAGCTGGTGCTGGTGCCGCGTGAAATGCCGCTCAGTACTATCCACCTTGAAAATATGCTCGCGCTTTCCCGTATGGGCGTGGCGATGATACCGCCCATGCCTGCCTTCTATAACCATCCCGAAACGGTAGATGACATTGTCCACCACGTGGTAGCTCGCGTGCTGGATCAGTTTGGCCTCGAACATCCTCAAGCCAGGCGCTGGCAAGGATTGCCGCAGTCCGGGAGTTTTTCTCAGGAGAATGAGTAATGGCTTTTGATGATTTACGCAGTTTTTTACAGGCGCTTGATGACCACGGTCAGTTGCTGAAAATCAGCGAAGAGGTGAATGCCGAGCCAGATCTGGCCGCTGCTGCCAACGCCACCGGGCGCATCGGCGACGGCGCGCCTGCACTGTGGTTTGATAATATTCGCGGCTTTACCGATGCCCGCGTGGCGATGAACACCATCGGTTCCTGGCAGAACCACGCGATTTCCCTCGGCCTGCCGCCAAACACGCCGGTTAAAAAACAGATTGATGAGTTTATCCGCCGCTGGGATAACTTCCCGATTGCCCCGGAGCGTCGCGCAAATCCAGCCTGGGCGCAGAACACTGTCGATGGCGAAAAGATTAACCTGTTCGATATCCCGCCACTGTTTCGTTTAAACGACGGCGATGGTGGATTCTATCTCGATAAAGCCTGCGTGGTTTCCCGTGACCCACTCGACCCGGAAAACTTCGGTAAGCAGAATGTCGGCATCTACCGTATGGAAGTGAAGGGCAAACGTAAGCTCGGCCTGCAACCGGTGCCGATGCACGATATCGCCCTGCATCTGCATAAAGCGGAAGAGCGTGGCGAAGATCTGCCGATTGCGATCACCCTTGGTAACGATCCGATCATCACGCTGATGGGCGCTACACCACTGAAATACGATCAGTCTGAGTACGAAATGGCGGGCGCACTGCGCGAAAGCCCGTACCCGATCGCCACCGCCCCGCTGACCGGTTTTGATGTGCCGTGGGGCTCGGAAGTCATTCTCGAAGGTGTTATCGAAAGCCGTAAACGCGAAATTGAAGGGCCATTCGGTGAGTTTACCGGCCACTACTCCGGCGGGCGCAACATGACCGTGGTGCGTATCGATAAAGTCTCTTACCGCACAAAACCGATTTTTGAATCGCTCTATCTCGGGATGCCGTGGACCGAAATCGACTACCTGATGGGGCCAGCCACCTGTGTGCCGCTGTATCAGCAACTAAAAGCTGAGTTCCCGGAAGTACAAGCGGTGAACGCCATGTACACCCACGGCCTGCTGGCGATTATCTCCACCAAAAAACGCTACGGTGGTTTTGCCCGCGCGGTGGGCCTGCGCGCAATGACTACGCCGCATGGTCTGGGCTACGTGAAGATGGTGATTATGGTCGATGAAGACGTTGACCCGTTCAACCTGCCGCAGGTGATGTGGGCGCTCTCGTCGAAAGTGAACCCGGCAGGGGATTTGGTGCAGTTGCCGAATATGTCAGTACTGGAACTCGATCCAGGTTCAAGCCCGGCGGGGATCACCGATAAGCTGATTATCGACGCCACCACGCCTGTTGCCCCAGACAACCGCGGTCACTACAGCCAGCCGGTGGTGGATTTACCGGAAACCAAAGCCTGGGCTGAAAAACTGACCGCTATGCTGGCCGCACGTAAATAAGGAGAACAAGATGATTTGTCCACGTTGTGCTGATGAACAGATTGAAGTGATGGCGAAATCGCCGGTGAAAGATGTCTGGACGGTATACCAGTGCCAGCATTGCCTTTATACCTGGCGCGATACCGAACCGTTGCGCCGCACCAGTCGCGAACATTACCCGGAAGCGTTCCGTATGACGCAGAAAGATATTGATGATGCGCCGATGGTGCCGAGCATTCCACCGCTGCTGGCGGCAGATAAGCGTTAATAAAAAAGTGCCGGGTAGAGGCTTTGCCTTACCCGGCCACGTTATTTAATTTTATAAAACGATAACCGTCCGCTCTCCGGGGAGCCTGTATCAATATAAACCTGATTGGCAAATGTCTGGATATTCGTAAACATCATATGCCCGAAGATAAAACAGTCGGCACCATTTATTTCTTTTAACTCACCTTTAAGCGATTTCTGAACACGCTCAACAGGCCAGAGTAATTCGCTTTGCGCTATTTTTTTACCGAACTGATACTCATCACCAGGATAATCTGCATGTACGACGACATATTTTATAATATCGTTGGTGATTTCAATAATATGCGGAAGATGATGAAAGCGAAGCAACAGGTCTATTGCTTCTTTTTGTTCCGAATCATTTAACTCAAAGAACCAGTCGCCGCCGCTGGCAAGCCACATATTACCATCGCCAGTCGAGAATGCATCAAGCGCCATCGCCTCGTGGTTGCCTTTAACCGACGTAAACCAGGGCTGGTTTAACAGGCGTAGCACGTTAAGGCTCTCCGGCCCACGATCAATATTATCGCCGACAGAAATAAGTAAGTCTGTTTCAGGGCAAAAAGAGAGTTGATGTAAGCGGGATTGTAATAATTGATAGTCACCATGAATATCACCAACGGCCCATATATGGCGATAGTTATGAGCATCAATTTTTTGATAGCGTGTAGATGGCATGGTTTTACCCTGTAAAATAAGCTCTCTTATTATACAGGGTATTTTTATTTGATTCGTCAGTTGTCGTTAATATTCCCGATAGCAAATGACTATCGGGAATTATTTTTACACCAGACTCTTCAAGCGATAAATCCACTCCAGTGCCTGACGCGGGGTCAGTGAATCTGGGTCGAGATTTTCCAGTGCTTCGACCGCTGGCGAGGTTTCTTCCGGTACTGACAGCAAAGACATTTGCGTACCATCCACTTGTGTAGCGGCGGCGTTCGGCGAAATGCTCTCCAGTTCACGCAGTTTTTGCCGCGCGCGCTTAATCACATCTTTCGGCACGCCTGCCAGCGCAGCAACCGCCAGACCGTAGCTTTTGCTCGCTGCGCCGTCCTGCACGCTGTGCATAAAGGCGATGGTGTCGCCGTGCTCCAGCGCATCGAGATGCACGTTGGCGACGCCTTCCATTTTCTCCGGCAGTTGGGTCAGCTCGAAATAGTGGGTGGCAAACAGCGTCAACGCTTTAATCTTGTTCGCCAGATTTTCCGCACACGCCCATGCCAGCGACAGACCATCGTAAGTGGATGTCCCGCGTCCAATCTCATCCATCAACACCAGACTGTACTCGGTGGCGTTATGCAAAATATTGGCGGTTTCGGTCATCTCCACCATAAAGGTTGAACGTCCGGAAGCCAGATCGTCCGCTGCGCCTACGCGGGTGAAGATACGGTCAATCGGGCCAATTTCCACGCTTTGTGCAGGTACGTAACTGCCGATATACGCCATTAGCGCTATCAGTGCAGTCTGGCGCATATAGGTACTTTTACCGCCCATATTCGGACCAGTAATGATCAACATGCGACGCTGCGGCGACAGATTCAGCGGGTTGGCGATAAACGGTTCATTCAGTACCTGTTCAACCACCGGATGGCGGCCTTCAGTAATGCGAATGCCCGGTTTGTCGATAAAGGTCGGGCAGGTGTAGTTCAGCGTATACGCGCGTTCGGCAAGGTTCACCAGCACGTCGAGTTCTGCCAGCGCGCTCGCGCTCTGCTGCAACGCTTCCAGATGCGGCAACAGCAGGTCGAACAGCTCTTCATAAAGTTGTTTTTCAAGCGCCAGCGCTTTACCTTTTGAAGTGAGGACTTTGTCTTCGTACTCTTTCAACTCCGGAATAATATAGCGTTCGGCGTTTTTCAGCGTCTGGCGGCGCATATAGTTGATTGGCGCGAGGTGGCTTTGTCCACGGCTAATCTGAATGTAATAGCCGTGCACCGCGTTAAAGCCAACTTTCAGCGTGTCCAGACCGGTGCGTTCGCGCTCGCGGATTTCCAGACGCTCCAGATAATCGGTCGCGCCGTCAGCCAGCGCACGCCACTCATCCAGTTCTTCGTTATAGCCTGGAGCGATGACGCCACCGTCGCGCACCAGCACTGGCGGTGTCTCGATAATTGCCCGCTCCAGCAGGTCACGCAGCTCGGCAAACTCGCCCATTTTTTCACGCAGTGCCTGTACCGGTGCACTATCGACAGTTTCTAACTGCGCGCGCAGTTCCGGCAGTTGCTGGAAGGCATGACGCATACGAGCCAGATCGCGCGGGCGAGCGGTACGTAATGCCAGACGTGCCAGAATACGTTCCAGATCGCCGACCTGACGCAGTACCGGCTGTAACTCGGCGGTGAAATCCTGCAATGCGCCAATAGTTTGCTGGCGCTCAAGTAACACGCGGGTGTCGCGCACTGGCATATGCAGCCAGCGTTTCAGCATACGACTACCCATCGGTGTGACGGTGCAATCGAGCACGGAGGCCAGCGTATTCTCCACACCGCCCGCCAGGTTCTGGGTGATCTCCAGGTTACGACGCGTCGCAGCATCCATAATGATGCTGTCCTGCTCACGTTCCATAGTGATAGAACGAATATGCGGCAGGGTGGTGCGTTGGGTATCTTTCGCATACTGCAACAGGCAACCGGCAGCACAAAGCCCGCGTGGTGCGTTCTCGACGCCAAAACCAATCAGATCCCGAGTGCCAAATTGCAGGTTCAACTGCTGGCGCGCGGTGTCGATTTCAAACTCCCACAGCGGACGACGGCGCAGGCCGCGACGACCTTCAATCAACGACATCTCGGCGAAATCTTCTGCATAAAGCAGTTCCGCCGGATTGGTGCGTTGCAGTTCTGCCGCCATCGTTTCGCGGTCAGCCGGTTCGCTCAGACGAAAACGCCCGGAACTGATATCCAGCGTCGCGTAACCGAAGCCTTTGCTGTCCTGCCAGATAGCCGCCAGTAGGTTGTCCTGACGCTCCTGCAACAGGGCTTCATCGCTGATAGTCCCTGGCGTGACGATTCGTACAACTTTGCGCTCAACCGGCCCTTTGCTGGTCGCCGGGTCGCCAATCTGTTCGCATATAGCAACCGACTCGCCCTGATTCACCAGTTTGGCGAGATAGTTTTCCACTGCATGGTAGGGAATACCTGCCATCGGGATCGGCTCGCCCGCAGATGCGCCGCGTTTAGTCAGTGAAATATCCAGCAGCTGCGACGCTCGTTTTGCGTCGTCATAAAACAGCTCGTAAAAGTCACCCATCCGGTAGAACAGCAGGATCTCAGGATGCTGGGCTTTCAGCTTGAGATACTGCTGCATCATCGGTGTATGGGCGTCGAAATTTTCTATTACACTCATGGAGTTAGGTCCGGTTCCCTGATGTTAAATGTAGTGTGATGGTTTTTATTTTCGTTGTAATCACATAAGGCGCACATGATACCGGAGTTAATCATTTCAGGGGAAGACGCGAAAGGTGAGTTCTTGATGTCGGTTCCGGGAAAAATGCTGCTTTACAGCGTTTGTTTGTTGACTGTGAAGAAGGCGTACAACATTGCGTTGGTTGAAGAAACCTCCTCCTTCAGAGCCATAGTCCCCTTTAAAATTAAGTTGTAATATAAATGCATCTTAAGAGTATGGAGGCAGCATGTCCGGCAAGCGTATCTCTCGTGAAAAACTGACGATTAAAAAAATGATCGATCTTTATCAAGCGCAATGCCCGCAGGCGTCAGCGGAGCCGGGGCATTACGAGACGCTGTTTGCTTACGCGCAAAAGCGGCTGGATAAATGTGTGTTTGGCGAAGAGAAACCGGCCTGTAAGCAGTGTCCGGTGCATTGTTATCAGCCTGCAAAGCGTGAAGAGATGAAGCAAATTATGCGTTGGGCGGGACCGCGCATGCTGTGGCGTCATCCGATCTTAACCGTGCGTCATCTGATTGATGACAAGCGCCCGGTGCCGGAACTGCCGGAAAAATATCGCCCGAAAAAACCACGTGAGTAGCGTGCCGGATAGATCTTCCTGTCCGGCACTAGACGATTAAACCAATGCCGCTTTATCAATCCCCAGCCGTTTCATCCGTGACAGCAAGGTGGTGCGTTTTAACCCCAGACGTTGCGCAGCGCCTTTCGGACCCGCGACTACGCCGTTAGTCTCTTTTAATACGCGGACAATCAGTTGATATTCATCTTCGCCTTCCTGAGCGACGACCGTCGCGGCCGGCGGCGTTTCAGGTTCTGGCAGTGAGATATCGGGTAAAGAGAGTTGTAGAACGTTACCGCGAGTCAGCAGTACCGCGCGCTCAATAACATTTTCCAGCTCGCGCACGTTACCCGGCCATTCCATGTTGCTCAATATGCGCAGCGTCTCGGCAGGAATGCTGTCGATATTGCGCCCCAGGCGACGGGCAATTTTGAAGGTAAAGGCTTTCGCCAGCAGAGGAATATCTTCCGGACGCTCGCGCAGCGGCGGCAGGTGGATCGGGAAGACATTCAGGCGGTAATAGAGATCGCTACGGAACTCGCGGTCGGCGACCATTTTTTTCAGATCGCGGTTAGTCGCGGCGATTAAACGCACGTCTGTTTGAATGATTTTGTTGCTGCCGAGGCGTTCAAACTCCTGTTCCTGCAATACGCGCAGCAATTTCGGCTGTAACTCCAGCGGCATATCGCCCACTTCATCAAGGAACAGCGAGCTTTTATCCGCCAGTTCAAAACGACCGATGCGCTGGGCGCTGGCACCAGTAAAGGCACCACGCTCATGACCGAACAGATCGCTTTCCAGCAGTCCCGCAGGCATGGCGGCGCAGTTCATCTTCACCATTCGCCGACCATTACGGTTGCTAAGATTGTGGATCGCGCGGGCAATCAGTTCCTTACCCGTCCCCGTTTCACCAAGAATGAGTACGGTGCTGTCGCTTTGCGCTACCATCTCAACCTGCTTGAGCACGCTATACATGGCTTCGCTGCGACCAATAATCTCGCCAAATTCACTATCCACATTATTGAGCTGTTCAGTCAGAGCAAGGTTTTCATCAACCAGGCGCTCTTTCAGGCGATGGATTTCCTGGTAGGCGAGGGCGTTATCGACAGCGATTGCCACTCGTTCGGCAATCTGGCGCAGCAAACTCAGGTTGGTGGTGGTAAACGTTTTCTCTTCGCACTGCGCCAGTTTCAGCACGCCCAGCATGGTTTTACCAGACATCAGCGGTAACAGGCACAAGGTTTGAATCTGGTTGCCCCAGGTGTCGAACAACATGCGTTCGTAAGGGGCTAAATCATCTCGCTCGTGGAGATTAATCAGCAGCATCTCCTTGCTTTTGAATACGCGCTCAGTGAGAGTTCCGGCCTCATCAACTTCGCTCTGTTCGTGGGCAGGATGCTGTTTATCCAGATAGTGAGTGGAATAAATGTTGAGTTTGTTTTTGCGGTCGCTGCGTAAAACGATGCTGATATCGTCGATATCGAAGTAGTAGTGGATTTCTTTAGCCACTTCGCTGACCAGCTCGTCCATATCCAGGCGGGAAAGCACCGCGTTGGTGATGGCAACCAGGATGCGGAAGTTATCCCGTTCCCGGCATAGCAGTTCGTAGTCGACATTATTGATGACGCGGCTCTGAATTTGCTCGCTGACAACAGAAACAATCTGCGTAAATGTTTGCAGTCGATTGAACTCTTTTTCGCTCCACGGACGATCGTCATAACGAATAAATTCACAGCCGCCAAAAATATGTCCTTCCGCTGCCTGCGGCATCAGGCAATAGTGACCAAATTTGGGGTATAGCCCGCTCTCGGCCAGTTGCGGCCAGGTGTCACAAAACTCTTCGTAGCTGCAGTGCAGTGTGTCAGGACGCGATAAAATGCTGCGCACTGGACCATGTGCCAGAATGGTTTCGTCTTCGTATTTAATGGGATTGTCTTTGTCACGCGACGCGTAATAAGTCGCACGTTGAGTCTGCGCTTGCCACAATACAATAGCTGCTTTGTCGGCGAGCGCAGAACGCTTTACCAGTTGCGAAAGAGCCTCACACAGCGAGGCCAGATCGGGCTGCTGCAATAGTGTCCGAGTGATGTCGAACAACCCTTGTTGCCCGAGATCACTCATCGGTGTATACGACATGTTGTTCTTCCAGGAAAGCACCGCGAAGCGGTGCAAAAGGTAAATGACAAATTCCAGGGGCTATATTTTTATTAGCATATACGAGGTAGCGGTTCGGCGTGTGGTAGATCGAGAGTTCGTTTCACGCCATAAAGTCCAGCGAGACGAACACCTTTACGCTCAACCACTTCGCCAATTAATGCCGCGTCTTGTCCCAGTGGGTGGGAACGCAGCGTCGCCAGCACTTGCTCTGCCGCGTTACGCTCTACGGCAATCACCAGCTTACCTTCGTTGGCAAAGTTGAGGGCGTCCAGTCCCAGCAATTCGCAAACGCCACGCACGGCAGGTTTAACCGGCAGCGCTGCTTCTGAAAGTTCAATACCGCAACCACAGGTTGCCGCGAACTCATGAACTACCGCGTTCACTCCACCACGGGTAGCATCGCGCAGCGCTTTCACGCCGGGAATGTCGCGCAGCGTCTGAATCAGCGGCGTCAGCACCGCGCAATCACTGACCAGTTCGCCGTCCAGCCCCAGCTGCTCGCGCAGGTTAAGGATAGTTGCCCCGTGGTCGCCGAGCGTACCGCTAACCAGCAGAACATCGCCTGCGGTAAGCGTTTGTGCTCCCCAGTGAATATTCGCCGGGATCGCACCCATGCCGGCAGTATTGATAAACAGTTTATCCGCCGCCCCACGCTGTACCACTTTAGTATCGCCAGTGACGATGGCGATTCCTGCCGCACGGGCGGTTTCTGCCATGCTGGTAACTACCGCTTTCAGCGTCTCCATCGGTAATCCTTCTTCAAGGATAAATCCACAGGAGAGATAGCGTGGGATAGCGCCGCTAACCGCAACGTCATTGGCCGTACCGCAAATTGCCAACTTGCCAATATTCCCCCCAGGGAAGAACAGCGGGTCAATGACGTAGCTGTCGGTAGAGAACGCCAGACGGTCGCCTTCTGCCATTAATTGCGCCAGGTCAAGACGTGCCTGATCTTCCTGTTCTGCCAGCCACGGATTAGCAAACGCCTCCATAAACAGGCTGTTGATTAATTGCTGCATCGCCTGGCCGCCGCTGCCGTGGGCGAGTTGGATATTATTCACGCTTCACTCTCCTGCTGACGATACTGATACCATGCGGCACATGCTCCTTCGGAGGAAACCATAAGTGCGCCGAACGCGGTTTGAGGATTACAAGTGTTACCAAACAGCGGGCATTGATGCGGCTTACATTTGCCGGTCAATACTTCACCACAACGTGCGCGCGGGTCATCGCAAACCTGCTGCGGTGCCGGGCGGAAATGGGCTTCGGCATCGAATCGTTGATAATCCGGCGTCAGGTGCACACCAGAAGATTCGATCACCCCAAGGCCGCGCCATTCGCTGTCGCCATTGACGCAGAAGACGTCAGCAATCGCCTGTTGTGCCAGCAAATTACCCGCATCTGGCACCACCCGCCGGTACTGATTCTCAACCTTGCTGTGGTCCGCTATTTTCTGCTCCACCAGCATCACCACGCCTTGCAGTAGATCAAGTGGTTCGAATCCAGCGACCACCAGAGGACGATGAAAATCACTGGCGATAAAATTATAGGCGTCGGTGCCAATCACCATACTGACGTGACCTGGCGCGAGAAACGCGTCGATGCCGTTATCGGGTTGTTCCAGCAAACTGCGCAGCGTAGGGATCAGCGTAATATGCTGACAGAAAAAGTAAAAATTCTGCACATCGCGGGCTTTTGCCTGTTGCAGAGTGATAGCAGTGGTCGGCATGGTGGTTTCAAACCCTAAGCCGAAGAACACCACTTTACGGGTTGGGTTCTCCTGCGCCAGTTTCAACGCATCCATTGGCGAGTAGACGATGCGCACATCGGCACCGCGTGCTTTTGCCTGCAACAGCGATCCCTGTTTTCCTGGTACGCGCATGGCGTCGCCAAAGGTACAGAAAATCACTTCCGGATGGCTGGCAATCTCCACGCAGGTGTCGATTCTGCCCATTGGCAGTACACACACCGGGCAACCAGGGCCGTGGATAAACTCAACGTTTTCAGGCAGTAATTGGTCCAGGCCGAATTTAAAGATGGCGTGGGTATGACCGCCGCATACTTCCATAATGCGCAGCGGGCGGTCGGCAGTGTATGAAAGATGTGAAGCACGTTCGCGCAGATGCTCAATTAACTGCATCACCTGTTCCGGCGCGCGATATTCATCAACAAAACGCATTATTTTTCCTCGCCATACAACAGCGCGCCGACATCCGGCTCAACGTCAAACATATTTTGTAAGGCATCGAGAGTGTCCCGCGCTTCGGCTTCATTAATTACGCTCATGGCAAAACCAACGTGGACCAGTACCCACTGGCCTACGCGCGGCTGACCGTTTTCATCGCAACTGCCGACTAGCGTTAGGTCGACATCGCGCTGAATGCCGCAGACGTCGACTTTCGCCTGGTTGCCGTCAATGGTGCGAATCTGGCCAGGAACGCCTATGCACATCGCTGTGCCTCCAGCCAGTTCAGCCACTGGTCCATCCCTTCGCCGCTGGTAGCGGAAATGAGGATGATTTCAATTTCTGGGTTCACTTCGCGGGCGCAGGCGATGCACTTCTCAACGTCAAAGTTGAGATACGGCAGCAAATCAACTTTGTTGAGCAGCATCAGTGAGGCGGCGGCAAACATATGCGGATATTTCAGCGGCTTATCTTCACCCTCAGTGACCGAGAGCACCGCCACTTTATGTTTTTCACCCAGATCGAAACTGGCCGGGCATACGAGGTTACCAACGTTTTCGATAAACAGAATGCCGTTATCGTCCAGTGGCAGGCGCGGAGCGGCATCAGCAATCATCTGGGCATCAAGATGGCAGCCTTTACCGGTATTCACCTGAATCGCTGGTGTGCCGGTAGCGCGAATGCGGGCGGCATCGTTCACGGTTTGCTGGTCGCCTTCAATCACCGCACACGGAACGCTATCTTTCAGGCGCATTAAGGTTTCAGTCAGCAGCGTGGTTTTACCGGAACCAGGACTGGATACCAGGTTGAGCACCAGTTGATTACGGGCAGCAAAGCGCGCGCGGTTGCGTTCAGCCAGACGGTTGTTTTTGTCCAGCACGTCAATTTCGACTTCCAGCATCCGACGCTGGCTCATACCCGGCGCGTGAGTGCCAGCTTCACCGTGACCATAATGCAGGTCGCCTTCTTCGGTCTGGCTGGGGGTAAATTCAGGCGCTTTAATGCCGGTGATTTTCATCTTCGGCCGTGCCGCCGGGGCAAAAGGTGCGCTACGAAACGCGGAATGAGGGTTATGTTCATCACCCTCGATATACAGGTTGCCTTCACCGCAACCGCATGTTGTACACATCGCTCACTCCTGGTCTATTTCTATCCGCCGAATCTGTAAACCGTCGTCTGCCACAATGCGCAGCATGTCGCCATGACACTGTGGACAGCGGCGGACGCGCTGGGTCAGTAGCGTCACATATTGCTGGCATGTTTCACACCAGCATTCGGCCTCTTGTTCTTCGAGGTGCAGTTTACAACCTTCTGCCACGCTGCCACGGCAAACCAGATCAAAACAAAAGGCAAGAGAGCTGGTTTCGACACAAGAAAATGCGCCAATTTTGAGCCAGACCCCAGTTACGCGTTTTGCGCCGTGCTTTGCGGCCTGTTGTTCAATCAATTCCAGTGCCCGTTGGCAGAGGGTTATTTCGTGCATATCGCCTCCCATTAACTGTTGCCCGTGACAAGCAATAATTATGCCAGTGTTGATTATCCCTGATGTGAACAATGTCGATGATGTCGAAATGACACGTCGTCATGGCGTCGAAAGTCGACTATTTTATGGAAAACACATAAATAACAATAAGATAAAAATTGGCACAGAAAATGCTTAAGGGCAGGCATCTCTGTTAAACGGGTAACCTGACAATGACTATTTGGGAAATAAGCGAGAAAGCCGATTACATCGCACAGCGGCATCGTCGCCTACAGGACCAGTGGCATATCTACTGCAATTCGCTGGTTCAGGGGATCACGTTATCAAAAGCGCGCCTGCACCACGCCATGAGCTGCGCGCCAGATAAAGAACTCTGTTTCGTACTTTTTGAACATTTTCGCATTTACGTCACCCTGGCGGATGGTTTTAACAGCCACACCATCGAGTACTACGTCGAAACGAAAGACGGTGAAGATAAACAGCGGATAGCACAGGCTCAGTTAAGTATTGACGGCATGATTGATGGCAAGGTCAACATCCGTAATCGAGAACAGGTTCTGGAACACTATCTCGAAAAAATCGCTGGTGTTTACGACAGCTTATACACCGCCATTGAGAACAATACGCCGGTGAGTTTAAGCCAACTGGTAAAGGGACAAAGTTCAGCAGCATGAGCTGAAGCTTTGTCTGTTTTGCAGGCGTCATGCCTGTTTGGGGATGGGCGTGTCGATGAGTGTCGAAAATGACATTTTATCGGCATGTTTTCGTCAAAAATGACAATCACCTGAGGAATGCCCGGTGAATCGTTTTGTAATTGCTGACTCCACGCTCTGTATCGGCTGCCACACCTGTGAGGCCGCCTGTTCAGAGACGCATCGCCAGCACGGCCTTCAGTCTATGCCGCGCCTGAGAGTGATGCTTAATGATAAAGAATCTGCGCCGCAGCTCTGTCACCACTGTGAAGATGCGCCCTGTGCGGTAGTCTGCCCGGTTAACGCTATCACTCGTGTTGATGGTGCAGTCCAGCTGAATGAAAGTCTGTGCGTAAGCTGCAAACTGTGCGGCATCGCCTGCCCGTTTGGCGCCATTGAGTTTTCCGGCAGCCGTCCGCTGGATATTCCGGCAAATGCCAATACCCCGAAAGCGCCACCGGCACCGCCTGCTCCGGCGCGTGTCAGCACGCTGCTTGACTGGGTGCCGGGTATTCGCGCTATCGCCGTCAAATGTGACCTTTGTAGCTTTGATGAACAAGGCCCGGCCTGTGTGCGGATGTGCCCAACCAAAGCCCTGCATCTGGTGGATAACACCGATATCGCCCGCGTCAGCAAACGTAAGCGTGAGCTGACCTTTAACACGGACTTTGGCGATCTCACCTTGTTTCAGCAGGCTCAAAGTGGAGAGGCTAAATGAGCGCAATTTCACTGATCAATAGCGGCGTGGCGTGGTTTGCCGCCGCCGCTGTTCTGGCATTTCTCTTTTCTTTTCATAAGGCACTAAGTGGCTGGATTGCCGGAATTGGCGGCGCAGTCGGTAGCGTGTACACGGCAGCCGCGGGTTTCACCGTGCTGACTGGCGCGGTTGGCGTGAGCGGCGCGCTTTCGCTGGTGAGTTTCGATATTCAAATCTCTCCGCTTAACGCGATTTGGCTGATTACCCTCGGCCTGTGCGGTCTGTTTGTCAGCCTCTACAACATTGACTGGCATCGCCATGCGCAGGTGAAATGCAACGGCTTGCAGATCAATATGTTGATGGCTGCCGCCGTGTGTGCCGTCATCGCCAGCAACCTGGGCATGTTAGTGGTAATGGCTGAAATCATGGCTCTGTGCGCGGTGTTCCTCACCAGCAACAGCAAAGAGGGCAAACTGTGGTTTGCGCTGGGACGCCTCGGTACTTTACTGCTGGCGATTGCCTGCTGGCTGGTCTGGCAGCGTTACGGCACGCTGGATCTGCGCCTGCTGGATATGCGTGTGCAGCAACTGCCGCTCGGTTCCGATATCTGGCTGCTCGGCGTGATTGGTTTTGGCCTGCTGGCCGGGATTATCCCGCTGCACGGCTGGGTGCCGCAGGCTCATGCTAACGCCTCTGCGCCAGCTGCGGCGCTGTTTTCCACGGTGGTGATGAAAATCGGACTGCTGGGTATTTTAACTCTGTCTCTGCTGGGCGGTAATGCGCCGCTGTGGTGGGGAATTGCGCTGCTGGTGCTCGGCATGATCACCGCGTTCGTCGGCGGTCTGTATGCGCTGATGGAGCACAATATCCAGCGTCTGCTGGCTTACCACACACTGGAAAATATCGGCATCATCCTGCTGGGACTGGGCGCGGGTGTAACGGGTATTGCGCTCGAACAACCGGCGCTGATTGCTCTTGGCCTGGTCGGTGGTCTGTACCATCTGCTTAACCATAGCCTGTTCAAAAGCGTACTGTTCCTTGGGGCGGGGAGTGTCTGGTTCCGTACCGGTCATCGCGATATCGAAAAACTGGGTGGTATTGGCAAGAAAATGCCGGTTATCTCTATCGCCATGCTAGTCGGGCTGATGGCAATGGCTGCGCTGCCGCCGCTGAACGGTTTTGCTGGTGAATGGGTTATCTACCAGTCCTTCTTCAAACTGAGTAATAGCGGGACCTTCGTTGCCCGTCTGCTGGGGCCGCTGCTCGCCGTGGGTCTGGCGATTACCGGGGCGCTGGCGGTGATGTGTATGGCGAAAGTCTATGGCGTCACTTTCCTTGGCGCACCGCGTACCAAAGAAGCCGAAAACGCCACCTGTGCGCCGCTCCTGATGAGCGTCAGCGTGGTGGCACTGGCGATTTGCTGCGTGATTGGCGGTGTTGCTGCGCCGTGGTTGCTGCCAATGCTGTCGGCTGCTGTACCTCTGCCGCTGGAACCTGCCAACACCACCGTTTCTCAACCGATGATCACACTGCTGTTGATTGCCTGCCCGCTGCTGCCATTCATCATCATGGCGATTTGCAAAGGCGACCGTCTGCCGTCACGTTCCCGTGGCGCAGCCTGGGTGTGCGGCTACGACCACGAAAAATCAATGGTGATTACCGCTCACGGTTTTGCCATGCCGGTTAAACAGGCGTTTGCGCCAGTGCTGAAACTGCGTAAATGGCTGAATCCGGTGTCGCTGGTGCCGGGTTGGCAGTGCGAGGGGAGTGCGTTGCTGTTCCGCCGGATGGCGCTGGTTGAACTGGCGGTACTGGTGGTGATTATTGTTTCACGAGGAGCCTGAGAATGAGTGTTTTATATCCGTTAATTCAGGCGCTGGTGTTATTTGCCGTTGCGCCGCTGCTCTCCGGTATTACCCGCGTGGCGCGCGCCCGTCTGCATAACCGTCGCGGGCCGGGCGTGTTGCAGGAGTATCGCGACATTATCAAACTGCTGGGCCGCCAGAGTGTTGGCCCGGATGCCTCCGGCTGGGTGTTCCGCCTGACGCCGTATGTGATGGTGGGCGTAATGCTGACTATCGCTACCGCGCTGCCAGTGGTGACCGTCGGTTCTCCGCTGCCGCAACTGGGCGATTTGATCACCTTACTGTATCTCTTCGCCATCGCGCGTTTCTTCTTTGCCATTTCCGGTCTGGATACTGGCAGCCCGTTTACCGCTATCGGCGCGAGCCGTGAAGCAATGCTCGGTGTGCTGGTCGAGCCGATGTTGCTGCTTGGCCTGTGGGTCGCGGCGCAGGTTGCCGGTTCCACCAACATCAGCAACATCACCGACACCGTTTATCACTGGCCTCTGAGCCAGAGCATTCCGCTGGTGCTGGCGCTCTGTGCCTGCGCATTCGCCACCTTCATCGAAATGGGCAAACTGCCGTTCGACCTGGCGGAAGCCGAGCAGGAGTTGCAGGAAGGCCCGCTCTCTGAATACAGCGGTAGCGGTTTTGGCGTAATGAAATGGGGTATCAGCCTGAAACAACTGGTGGTGTTGCAGATGTTCGTCGGGGTGTTTATTCCGTGGGGACAAATGGAAACCTTCACCGCTGGTGGACTGCTGCTGGCGCTGGTGATTGCCATCGTCAAACTGGTAGTCGGCGTACTGGTTATCGCGCTATTCGAAAACAGCATGGCCCGTCTGCGTCTTGATATTACTCCGCGCATTACCTGGGCTGGTTTTGGTTTTGCATTTTTAGCGTTCGTCTCCTTGCTGGCGGCGTGATTAAAGAGAGTTTGAGCATGTCTGAAGAAAAATTAGGTCAACATTATCTCGCTGCGCTGAATGAGGCATTTCCGGGCGTCGTGCTGGACCACGCCTGGCAGACCAAAGATCAGCTGACTGTCACCGTGAAGGTGAACTATCTGCCGGAAGTGGTGGAGTTCCTCTACTACAAACAGGGCGGCTGGCTGTCGGTGCTGTTTGGTAACGATGAACGCAAACTGAACGGTCATTACGCCGTTTACTACGTGCTGTCGATGGAGAAAGGCACCAAGTGTTGGATTACGGTTCGCGTCGAAGTTGACGCCAACAAACCGGAATATCCGTCCGTGACGCCGCGCGTTCCGGCGGCAGTCTGGGGCGAGCGTGAAGTGCGCGATATGTACGGTTTAATTCCGGTTGGGCTGCCGGATGAACGCCGCCTGGTGCTGCCGGATGACTGGCCGGATGAACTCTACCCGCTGCGTAAAGACAGCATGGATTATCGTCAGCGTCCGGCGCCGACCACCGATGCTGAAACCTACGAGTTCATCAACGAACTGGGTGACAAGAAAAACAACGTCGTGCCGATTGGCCCGCTGCACGTCACTTCCGACGAACCGGGCCACTTCCGTCTGTTCGTTGATGGCGAAAACATTATCGACGCTGACTACCGCCTGTTCTATGTCCATCGCGGCATGGAAAAACTGGCGGAAACCCGCATGGGGTATAACGAAGTGACGTTCCTCTCTGACCGTGTGTGCGGGATCTGTGGCTTCGCCCACAGCACCGCCTATACCACGTCGGTGGAAAACGCGATGGGCATTCAGGTGCCAGAGCGTGCGCAGATGATCCGCGCCATTCTGCTGGAAGTGGAACGCCTGCACTCGCATCTGCTCAACCTTGGCCTCGCCTGCCACTTCACTGGCTTTGACTCCGGCTTTATGCAGTTCTTCCGCGTGCGCGAATCCTCCATGAAAATGGCGGAGATCCTTACCGGGGCGCGTAAAACTTACGGTCTGAACTTGATCGGCGGGATTCGTCGCGATCTGCTGAAAGATGACATGATCCAGACCCGCCAGCTGGCGCAGCAAATGCGTCGTGAAGTGCAGGAGCTGGTGGATGTGCTGCTGAGTACGCCAAACATGGAACAGCGTACCGTCGGCATTGGCCGTCTGGACCCAGAAATCGCCCGTGATTTCAGTAACGTCGGCCCGATGGTTCGCGCCAGCGGTCACGCCCGCGATACCCGAGCCGATCACCCGTTTGTTGGTTATGGTTTGCTGCCGATGGAAGTTCACAGCGAGCAGGGCTGCGACGTTATTTCACGTCTGAAAGTGCGTATCAACGAAGTCTTTACCTCGCTCAATATGATCGACTACGGCCTGGACAACCTGCCTGGCGGTCCGCTGGCGGTGGAAGGCTTCACCTACATTCCACACCGCTTTGCGCTGGGCTTTGCCGAAGCGCCGCGTGGCGATGATATCCACTGGAGCATGACCGGCGACAACCAGAAGCTGTACCGCTGGCGCTGCCGTGCCGCGACCTACGCGAACTGGCCGACCCTGCGCTATATGCTGCGCGGCAACACCGTTTCTGATGCGCCGCTGATTATCGGTAGCCTCGACCCTTGCTACTCCTGTACCGACCGTATGACCGTGGTCGATGTACGTAAGAAGAAGAGCAAAGTGGTGCCGTACAAAGAACTCGAGCGCTACAGCATTGAGCGTAAAAACTCGCCGCTGAAATAAGGAATCGCCATGTTTACCTTTATCAAAAAAGTCATCAAAACCGGCACGGCGACCTCGTCTTATCCGCTGGAGCCGATTGCGGTTGATAAAAACTTCCGTGGTAAGCCAGAGCAGAACCCGCAGCAGTGCATTGGCTGCGCGGCCTGCGTCAATGCCTGCCCGTCAAACGCCTTAACGGTTGAAACTGACCTCGCCACCGGCGAGCTGGCGTGGGAGTTCAATCTTGGGCGCTGCATCTTCTGTGGACGCTGTGAAGAAGTCTGCCCGACGGCGGCAATTAAACTGTCGCAAGAGTACGAGCTGGCGGTGTGGAAGAAAGAAGACTTCCTGCAACAGTCCCGCTTCGCGCTGTGCAACTGCCGCGTCTGTAATCGTCCTTTCGCCGTCCAGAAAGAGATCGATTACGCCATTGCGCTGCTTAAGCACAATGGCGACAGCCGCGCGGAAAACCACCGCGAAAGCTTTGAGACTTGCCCGGAATGTAAGCGCCAGAAATGCCTGGTGCCGTCCGACCGTATTGAACTGACTCGCCATATGAAAGAGGCCATCTGATGAGCAATTTATTAGGCCCCCGTGACGCCAACGGCATTCCGGTCCCGATGACGGTGGATGAATCCATCGCCAGCATGAAGGCGTCGTTACTGAAAAAAATCAAACGTTCTGCCTACGTTTACCGCGTAGACTGCGGCGGCTGCAACGGTTGCGAAATCGAAATTTTTGCCACGCTTTCGCCACTTTTCGATGCAGAATGCTTCGGCATTAAAGTCGTTCCGTCCCCGCGTCATGCGGATATTTTACTGTTTACCGGCGCGGTCACCCGTGCGATGCGATCCCCTGCGCTACGTGCGTGGCAGTCCGCGCCGGACCCTAAAATCTGTATCTCCTACGGTGCCTGCGGCAACAGCGGCGGCATTTTTCACGATCTCTACTGCGTGTGGGGCGGTACGGATAAAATCGTCCCGGTGGATGTCTACATTCCTGGTTGCCCGCCAACACCTGCCGCTACGCTGTACGGCTTTGCAATGGCGCTCGGCCTGCTGGAGCAGAAAATCCACGCCCGTGAGCCAGGCGAACTGGATGAGCAACCGGCAGAAATCCTGCACCCGGAAATGGTGCAGCCGCTGCGCGTGAAAGTAGATCGCGAAGCACGCCGCCTGGCGGGTTACCGTTATGGTCGCCAGATTGCCGATGATTTCCTGACACAGTTAGGGCAGGGCGAAGAGCAGGTTGCACGCTGGCTGGAAGCGGAAAACGATCCGCGTCTGAACGAGATTGTCAGCCATCTGAATCATGTTGTTGAAGAGGCGCGTATCCGATGAGTGAAAAGGTGGTGTTCAGTCAACTGAGCCGTAAATTTATTGATGAGAACGATGCCACGCCCGCCGAGGCGCAGCAGGTGGTCTATTACAGCCTGGCGATTGGTCACCACCTTGGGGTTATCGATTGCCTGGAAGCGGCGCTCACCTGCCCGTGGGATGACTATCTGGCATGGATTGCTACTCTGGAGGCGGGCAGCGAAGCCCGCCGCAAAATGGAAGGCGTGCCGAAGTATGGTGAGATCGTCATCGACATTAACCATGTGCCGATGCTGGCCAACGCATTCGATAAAGCCCGGGCAACGCAAACTTCGCAGCAGAAGGAATGGAGTACAATGCTGTTAAGTATGCTGCATGATATTCATCAGGAAAACGCCATCTATTTGATGGTGAGGAGACTGCGTGACTGACGTTTTACTTTGTGTTGGCAATAGCATGATGGGCGATGATGGCGCAGGTCCGCTGCTGGCGGAAAAGTGCGCCGCCGCGCCGAAAGGTAACTGGGTGGTGATTGACGGCGGTAGCGCACCGGAAAACGACATTGTCGCCATCCGCGAACTGCGCCCGACACGGCTGCTGATTGTCGACGCCACGGATATGGGGCTAAACCCCGGCGAGATCCGCATTATCGACCCGGATGACATCGCCGAGATGTTTATGATGACTACCCATAACATGCCGCTGAACTATCTCATCGACCAGTTGAAAGAAGACGTTGGCGAAGTGATTTTCCTCGGCATCCAGCCGGATATCGTCGGTTTTTACTACCCGATGACCCAGCCGATTAAAGATGCGGTAGAAACGGTTTATCAGCGACTGGAAGGCTGGGAAGGAAACGGCGGCTTCGCGCAGTTAGCGGTAGAAGAAGAGTAGTTTTTCAGTAAGGAATACAGGGAATTGAAAATCAGGACAGGGATGTGCGCTTTTTTATTGAGCTTAGTGTTGCCTGCGCAGGCCACCAGCTTTACCGAATATCTGCCAATGAGTGACAGCGAATACGCGCAAAAGCGGGCGCTGATACCTCTCCTGACTATGCCTTATTATACCGAGCAAAACTGGCATTTTAGAAAAGTCGGCGTTGCTGGCGTGACGCTTGAGAAGATGCCAAATGAAGAGGATGACTGGCAATTAACCGCAAAAGACCGCGCCGGTAAATCCTGGACTGTGCCTGTGGGTATGCTGGCAAACATGGCGGGCAATGGGCAACTCTATCGCGCCGATCTTGATCGTAACGGCATTCAGGATCTGGTTATCTGGTTACCCAGTGCCGGTAATGGTCTGGCTCCTTATGCACATTTAATCCTGTTGACGTTCACACACGAAGGTCGTCCCTGTGTCTTTGAACCCTGGGGATTCTACACCGCAAGCGAAACTGGCGTTGATGATTTGCTGGATTTGCAAGGTAATGGTCACACGCAATTGCTGGATATGCAGTTTGATTCCGGTTACTGGCTAACCAGTTTGTATCAGGTAAAAGACGCCAAATGGCAGCGTATTCACGGCTGGTTTGGTAAGTTAAGCTATCCCGCACTCACGCGTTTTACTTATACCCCCAACCGTAAACTCGTTCTCAAACCCATCGCTGGACGCGACCCGCAAACGGAAGATCTGACGCTGACGCAACGTTGTTTGATAACGGGGGATGTTCTTGATGGGGTGAATCAGAACTAATGGCAAACGCCAGATTGCCCGATGCGCTACGCTTATCGGGCCTACACTGATCCACCGCGACTCCCTCATTGCTCTTTTGCGATAAACACTGTCATCACATGTCATCGTCACTAGTGTCGATGACATCGTTTTTCCTGCACCACAGAATTTAATTTCCTTAAATAACAGTCAATTAAGAATTGGCATGATTTGTGTATGTATCGGCGCATTAACTGTCATTGCTGGAGAATTTGATGAACCGTTTCATCATTGCTGACGCGAGTAAATGTATTGGTTGCCGTACCTGTGAAGTGGCGTGCGTGGTTTCTCATCAGGAAAATCAGGACTGTGCATCGCTGACCCCGGAAACTTTTTTACCGCGTATCCATGTCATTAAAGGTGTGAACATTTCCACGGCGACAGTCTGCCGTCAGTGTGAAGATGCACCGTGCGCTAACGTCTGCCCGAATGGTGCTATCAGCCGTGATAAAGGGTTTGTTCATGTGATGCAGGAACGCTGCATTGGTTGCAAAACCTGCGTTGTGGCTTGCCCGTATGGCGCGATGGAAGTGGTGGTGCGTCCGGTGATTCGCAACAGCGGCGCGGGACTTAACGTACGAGCTGACAAAGCCGAAGCTAATAAATGCGACCTCTGTAACCATCGTGAAGACGGCCCGGCGTGTATGGCGGCTTGCCCGACCCATGCGCTGATTTGTGTCGATCGTAATAAACTTGAACAGTTGAGCGCAGAAAAACGCCGCCGCACAGCGCTGATGTTCTAAAAATCTTACAGAACTGTTCTGGCATCAAAGGAATTCCCGGAAATATTCGTAGAATACGGAGTGGGCGATATCGCCGACCTGTGACTGCCGGATGCGATGCGGTCGTGTCCGGCAGGGCGGGTTACGCAATTCATGATGGCGGGAATAACTCAATGGCAAAAAACACTTCTTGCGGTGTCCAACTGCGTATTCGTGGCAAAGTGCAGGGCGTCGGTTTTCGTCCGTTTGTCTGGCAGCTGGCACAGCAATTAAATCTTCACGGAGATGTCTGTAATGACGGCGATGGCGTAGAAGTCCGACTGCTGGAAGACCCGGAAACGTTTCTTGCGCAATTGCATCTGCATTGTCCGCCGCTGGCACGTATCGATAGCGTTGAGCGTGAACCGTTTATCTGGTCACAACTGCCCACTGAGTTCACTATCCGCCAGAGCGCAGGCGGCGCCATGAATACGCAAATTGTTCCCGATGCCGCCACTTGTCCAGCGTGTCTTGCCGAAATGAATACCCCGGGCGAGCGGCGCTGGCGTTATCCGTTTATCAACTGTACCCACTGCGGCCCGCGTTTCACTATTATTCGCGCGATGCCTTACGACCGCCCGTTTACCGTGATGGCGGCGTTTCCGCTGTGTCCGGCCTGTGATAAAGAATATCGCGACCCGCTCGACCGTCGCTTTCACGCCCAGCCGGTGGCCTGCCCGGAGTGTGGTCCGCATCTTGAATGGGTAAGTCATGGCGAACGTGCCGAACAAGAAGCGGCATTACAGGCGGCTATCGCACAGCTAAAAGCGGGCAACATTGTCGCCATCAAAGGAATTGGCGGATTTCATCTCGCCTGCGATGCGCGTAACAGTAACGCGGTGGCGACACTTCGGGCGCGCAAACATCGCCCGGCGAAACCGCTGGCAGTTATGTTGCCAACGGCAGAAGGTTTACCAGACGCTGTCCGCCAGTTGCTCACCACGCCCGCCGCGCCGATTGTGCTGGTGGATAAAAAATACGTTCCTGCACTTTGTGACGATATCGCCCCTGGCCTTAACGAAGTGGGGGTGTTGTTGCCTGCAAACCCGCTCCAGCATTTGCTGTTACAGGAGTTGCAATGCCCGATGGTGATGACCTCCGGCAACCTGAGCGGCAAACCACCGGCTATCAGCAACGAACAGGCGCTGGACGATTTGCAGGGCATTGCCGACGGATTCTTGATACATAACCGTGACATCGTTCAGCGGATGGATGATTCGGTGGTGCGCGAAAGCGGCGAAATGCTGCGCCGTTCGCGGGGGTATGTACCGGACGCGCTGGCTTTGCCTCCGGGCTTTAAAAATGTTCCGCCTGTGCTGTGCCTCGGCGCGGATCTGAAAAATACCTTCTGCCTGGTGCGCGGTGAACAAGCGGTGTTGAGTCAACATCTGGGCGATTTAAGTGACGATGGCATCCAGATGCAGTGGCGCGATGCGTTACGCCTGATGCAAAACATCTACGATTTCACTCCGCAATACGTTGTGCATGACGCGCATCCGGGCTATGTCTCCAGCCAGTGGGCGCGCGAGATGAATCTGCCGACGCAAACGGTGCTGCATCATCATGCCCACGCAGCTGCATGTCTGGCAGAGCATCAGTGGCCGCTGGATGGCGGTGATGTCATTGCTTTGACGCTCGACGGTATTGGTATGGGGGAGAACGGCGCGTTGTGGGGCGGCGAGTGCCTGCGGGTGAACTATCGTGAATGCGAGCACCTGGGCGGCTTGCCTGCGGTGGCGCTTGCTGGTGGCGATCTTGCCGCAAAGCAGACGTGGCGAAACCTGCTGGCACAGTGCCTGCGCTTTGTGCCTGAGTGGCAGAATTATCCCGAAACGACGAGTGTGCAACAGCAAAACTGGAGCGTGCTGGCGCGGGCCATTGAGCGTGGAATTAACGCGCCGCTGGCGTCATCGTGTGGGCGTTTGTTCGACGCTGTGGCGGCGGCGCTGGGCTGTGCGCCAGCGACGTTAAGTTATGAAGGCGAAGCGGCTTGTGCTCTGGAGGCGCTCGCAGCCTCGTGCCACGGAGTGACGCATCCGGTGACGATGCCGCTGGTGGACAATCAACTTGATCTCGCCACCTTCTGGCAGCAGTGGCTGAACTGGCAGGCCCCGGTTAATCAACGAGCGTGGGTATTTCATGATGCGCTGGCGCACGGTTTTGCCGCGTTGATGCGTGAGCAGGCAACGATGCGCGGTATCACTACGCTGGTATTTAGTGGTGGGGTTATTCATAACCGTTTGCTGCGTGCACGTCTGGCGCATTATCTCGCTGATTTCACGTTGCTCTTTCCGCAAAATTTACCGGCGGGTGATGGCGGGTTGTCTCTGGGGCAGGGGGTGATTGCTGCGGCGCGTTGGTTAGCGGGCGAAGTCCAGAACGGATAAAACCTGTTGCATTTGGACACCATTGCCGGATGCGGCGTAAACGCCTTATCCGGCCAACACATGCGCTCCCCGTAGGTCGGATAAGACGCGCCAGCGTCGCATCCGACATTTTAGGTACAGTAGCCCGCCTACACTGGCAACGTTTTCAACAATCCAAACGCCTCTTTCATCCGATCCTCACTGACCACAAAGGCACGAAGCTGGTCGGCATCGTCAACGCCGCGCGCCACCATCCCCTGGCTTTCAGTACAAATCTGCCAGCGCAAATCCCGACGCTGGGTTTCCCCTGCCAGATGCAGCGGTAATTCCGGCGTTTTGATTTTTACCAGCATCGCCGGAAGTTTCAGCGGCGTGTTGTTGCCAAGAAGATTTTTTGCCAGCACCATTGCGCTAAGTTGAATTGGCTGCAGGAACGGCAGCACCTGACCGTTAATCTCTGCGCAATCGCCCAGCGCGTAAATATCGGCATTACTGGTTTGCAGATAGCTATCGACGCAAACGCCGCGATTAATCGTCAGCCCGGCGCGTCGTGCCAGCGCGGTTTCCGGGCGTAGTCCGGTGGCGGCAATTACCGCATCCACTTCGATGGTACGCTGACGGTCCAGCCTTGCCTGAATGCCAGAATCCGTTTTTTCCAGCCCCAGCAACTGAGATTTCAGCAGCAGATGGACACCCATCTCTGTCAACCGATGCTGTAAGCGACTGCTTACTTCCGGTGGCATTAACGACGCCAGAATACTTGCAGCGTTGTCGATTAGCGTTACCGCTTTGCCTGCCCGACAAAAATCCATCGCCAGTTCGCTACCAATCAAACCACCGCCGACAATCAACACGCGTCGGGCATCCCGCAGTTGCGTTTCACAGGCGCGATACTCTTGCTGACTGTTTAAAGTAAGCATTAACTCACGCCCAGGCACTGGCGGGACAAAGGCGCTGGCACCGGTTGCCAGCACTAATTTTTCGTATTGCCACTGATTATTCTGGCTTTTCACCACATGGGCTTCGGCATCGATATCCGTCACCCAGGTTTGCGGAAACAGGCGCAGATTAAACTGTTCGGCAAATTCTCCCGCCGTCTGGCGGGTAAGGTCGTCGGCACGTTGCCCCTGACTGATAACATGGCTGAGGTCAGGTTTGTTGTACTCATCCATGCTATCGGCGGCAATCAGGGTTAATGGAATACTGGCGTCCTGTTTGCGAATATTTTTCACCAGTTGGCGGGCGGCGAAGCCCGAACCAATGATCACAATGCCGTTGCTCATTTTGCCTCCGATGCCAGTTCGTCAAAGACGTCTTTGCCGAGGGAACATTCAGGGCAGAGGAAGTTATCCGGGACTTCACTCCACGGCGTTCCTGGCGCAACGTCCTGCATTGGCTCGCCTTTTGCCGGATCGTAAATCCACTGGCAGACGCTGCACTGCATCCGTGGGCCGAGGTCAGCCGTTGTGGTGGCACAGGTTTCTTCTTTAACCACCGTATTCACCGTGTTCTGCGGCAGCGGCGCGAGCGCCCACTGACGGGCGATTTCGCGACCGTGTTCACGGCATAACTCCAGTGCGTCCTGGTCCGGTCGCCATTTGGCTTTCAGGCTAAGTGACATTTCGAAACCTGCATCCTGCAAGCGCGTGGAAAGACGATCCACCGCACCGCCGCTCCAGCCATGAGAGCCGAAAGCACTGGCGCGTTTGTTACGGAAGCGCAACCCAGTCATCTCCTCCACCAGCCCAGCGATTTTCGGCATCATCACGTTATTCATCGTCGAAGTGCCGACCAGCACGCCTTTTGAGCGGAAGACATTGGTCAGAATTTCGTTTTTATCGCTTCGGGCGACGTTGAAAATTTTCACCGCTACGCGTGGGTCGGTTTCCGCAATCCCCTGGGCGATAGCATCAGCCATCATGCGGGTGTTATTCGACATGGTGTCGTAGAAAATGGTGATTCTGTCTTCCTGATAATCCGCCGCCCATTTCAGGTACAGCTCGACAATTTGCGTCGGGTTATCGCGCCACACCACACCGTGAGAGGTGGCAATCATATCGACCGGCAAATTAAAGCCCAGAATCTCGTTGATTTTCGGTGTCACCAGGCGGCTGAACGGCGTCAGGATATTGGCGTAGTAACGCTGGCACTGCTCGAAAAGCTCCGTCTGATCCACTTCATCGTTGAACAGATGCTCGTCGCAGTAGTGCTGACCGAAGGCATCGTTACTGAACAGCACCGCGTCGCCCGTCAGGTAAGTCATCATACTGTCCGGCCAGTGCAGCATTGGCGTTTCGACAAAAATGAGCTGTTTGCCGTTACCGATATCCAGCGTGTCGCCGGTTTTCACCACGTTGAAATTCCACTCCGGATGATGGTGATGACCATTTATTGAGTCGATGGCGTTTGCCGTGCAGTAGATCGGTGTATCCGGAATTTGCGCCATCAGTTCGGTCAGCGCCCCGGCGTGATCCTCTTCAGCATGGTTAATCACGATGTAATCGATATCCGCCAGATCGATTTCATTACGCAGGTTCTGCACAAATTCGCGGCTGAATTTATGGTCAACGGTGTCGATAAGTACATTTTTTTCTTCACGAATGAGGTAGCTGTTGTAGCTGCTGCCGCGCAGCGTTTTATATTCCGTGCCGTGAAAATCACGCACTTCCCAGTCACGTTGACCCACCCAATGAATGTTATTTTTCACCACAATAGACATAGCAACCTCAATTTATTCAGCGTGTTCTAAAAAGATGTCTTGTTAATTGCAGATTGCGTGCCAGTTTTTTATCTGATTGTTTTTGCTATATAAATTTATTTATGCTCATTAATGAGTAGTCAAAATGACTATCCATCAAATGGTCGATATGACAATATCTATAGTCAAATTGACAGTGAGGCAAAGATGAGTTTTTCCGTTGATGTGCTGGCGAATATCGCCATCGAATTGCAGCGTGGGATTGGTCATCAGGATCGTTTTCAGCGCCTGATCACCACGCTGCGTCAGGTGCTGGAGTGTGATGCGTCCGCGCTGCTACGTTACGATTCGCGGCAGTTTATTCCGCTTGCCATCGACGGGCTGGCGAAGGATGTACTCGGCAGACGTTTTGCGCTGGAAGGACATCCACGGCTGGAAGCGATTGCCCGCGCGGGTGATGTGGTGCGTTTTCCCGCAGACAGTGAATTGCCCGATCCCTATGACGGTTTGATTCCCGGGCAGGAGAGTCTGAAAGTTCACGCCTGTGTTGGCCTGCCGTTGTTTGCCGGACAAAACCTGATCGGCGCACTGACGCTCGACGGGATGCAGCCCGATCAGTTCGATGTTTTCAGCGATGAAGAGTTACGGCTGATTGCCGCGCTGGCGGCGGGGGCGTTAAGCAATGCGTTGCTGATTGAACAACTGGAAAGCCAGAATATGCTGCCAGGGGATGTCGCGCCGTTTGAAGCGGTGAAACAGACGCAGATGATCGGTCTGTCGCCTGGCATGACGCAACTGAAAAAAGAGATTGAGATTGTGGCGGCGTCCGATCTCAACGTCTTAATCAGCGGTGAGACGGGAACGGGTAAGGAGCTGGTGGCGAAAGCGATTCATGAAGCCTCGCCGCGGGCGGTGAATCCGCTGGTCTATCTCAATTGTGCAGCACTGCCGGAAAGTGTCGCGGAAAGTGAGTTGTTCGGGCATGTAAAAGGGGCGTTTACTGGCGCTATCAGTAACCGCAGTGGGAAGTTTGAAATGGCGGATAACGGCACGCTATTTCTGGATGAGATTGGCGAGCTGTCTCTGGCATTGCAGGCCAAGCTGCTGCGGGTGTTGCAGTATGGCGATATTCAGCGCGTTGGCGATGACCGCAGTTTGCGGGTCGATGTGCGCGTGTTGGCGGCGACTAATCGCGACTTGCGCGAAGAGGTGCTGGCAGGGCGATTTCGCGCCGACTTGTTCCATCGCCTGAGCGTGTTTCCGCTTTCGGTGCCGCCTCTGCGTGAGCGGGGCGATGACGTCATTCTGCTGGCGGGGTATTTCTGTGAGCAGTGCCGTCTGCGGCTGGGGCTTTCCCGCGTGGTATTAAGTTCCGGGGCGAGAAATTTACTGCAACACTACAGTTTTCCGGGAAACGTGCGCGAACTGGAACATGCTATTCATCGGGCGGTAGTACTGGCGAGAGCGACCCGCAGCGGCGATGAAGTGATTCTTGAGGCGCAACATTTTGCTTTTCCTGAGGTGACGTTACCGCCGGCAGAAGTGACGACAATGCCCGTCGTTAAGCAAAACCTGCGTGAAGCGACAGAAGAGTTCCAGCGTGAAACCATTCGCCAGGCACTGGCACAAAATAATCACAACTGGGCTGCCTGTGCGCGGATGCTGGAAACTGACGTCGCCAACCTGCATCGGCTGGCGAAACGTCTGGGATTGAAGGATTAAATAATCCCGGCCTGATAGAAATCCTGCAGGTTAATCGCGCCGGTGAGTTTGCCGTTTTCGTCCACCACCGGGGCGGCGGTGATTTTGCGCTTCATCAGAACTTCTTTGGCGTCGATGGCGCGGCTTTGCGCCTGTAATGTGGTGCCGCCTGCCGTCATCGCTTCATTAACTGGCGTGGTGAGGGCGCCGCCGACAACCAGCCAGCGACGTAAATCGCCGTCGGTAAAGACGCCTTTCACCTGCTGTTGATCATCGCACACCGCCACAAGTCCTAATCCGGTACGGCTGAGTTCCAGCATCGCGTCCATTACGCTGGCGGTTAACGCCACCTGCGGGATAGCGTCATCACGGCGCATCAGATGATGCACTTTATTCAGCAAGCGAGCGCCCAGCGCTCCGGCTGGATGTGAACGGGCAAAATCTTCTTCATTAAAACCGCGCGCCTGCATGACTGCCATCGCCAGCGCGTCGCCCATCATCAGGGTATTGACGGTGCTGGAGGTCGGCGCAAGGTGCATCGGACAGGCTTCGCGTTCTACGGAAATATCCAGTATCGCTTTCGCTGCCAGGCCCAGCGGTGACGTCGGTTTACCGGTCATTGCCAGCAGCGCGATAGATTTATCTTCCAGACGCGGAATAATCAGATCCAGTTCCTTCGCGCCACCGGAGTAAGAGATAAACAGCATCACATCGCGGCTTTCAATCATCCCCAGATCGCCGTGCAGTGCTTCTGCCGGATGGACAAAAAAAGCCGGTGTGCCGGTGCTGGCAAGCGTTGCGGCGATTTTCTTACCAATGTGGCCCGATTTGCCAATTCCGGAAACCACCACTTTGCCTTCGCAGTGCAGGATGATATTGGCGGCGCGAACAAAATCATCGCCCAGACGTTCCGGTAAACGGCTTGCTTCCTGCAACTCCAGCGTTAACGTCTGGCGTCCCGCGTTCAGTAGTGCTTCACTCATTGCTTTCTCCGGTTATGATCACGTCGATCCCTTTATCTTCCAGCGCCTGACGAAACGCGGGATCGATACCTGCGTCGGTAATCAGCTTATCGACACTTTCAAGACTGCAAACCACGTTGGGGCTTTTACGACCAAACTTCGATGAGTCAGCCATCAAAATGACTTCACGCGCGGCATTACACATCGCCTTACTGACGGTAAAAACCTCGTTGAAGGTGGTTACGCCCGCATTCAGATCGATGCCGTCAGTACCCATGAATAATTTGTCGAAGGTGAAATGCTCGAAGGCATTTTCCGCCAGTTGCCCGTGAAATGAGGCCGATTTTTTGCGAAATGTTCCGCCTGGCATCAGGATGGTTTGTTCGTTATCCAGTTCGGATAGCGCATTAACGATATGCAAACTGTTGGTCATCACCGTGATGTTATTAAAGCGCGATAGCATGGGGACCATCTGCAACACGGTGCTGCCAGCATCAAGAATGATCGAGTCGCCATCATGAATAAAACTGACGGCAGCTTCTGCAATCAGCGCTTTCTTGTGGGTGTTGATAAGAGTTTTATGATCGATAGGCGGATCGGATTCCTCTTTATTCAACACCACGCCGCCATAAGTACGAATGACGGTTCCGGCATGTTCCAGAATGACCAGATCTTTGCGAATGGTTGTGCCTGTGGTGTCAAAGTATTGCGCCAATTCTTCAACCGAGCATTTCCCCTGCTTTTGCAGGTACTCCAGAATGGCGGCTTGACGCTGACGAGGTTTCATGGGTGTGATTACCTGATTTAGGTTTCAAAATGATAACTTCGCAAGCAAGTAACATTCACAACGAAATTATCCACGTTTCAGTTTAAGCGCCAATGATAGAGCATTCTGTGATAGTGGATCATGGGGAAAGATCACATCAGGTCGTAAATCACCCTGATGCATACCCGTAATTGTGGGAATTTTTTGCGGTCGGGCGAAAACGGTCAGTCCTTTCATAAACAAGGTATCGACGATGCGCTGCTGATCGTCCAGTGCAATGGCGACCACGACCCGCGGTTTAAAGCGCCCGCTGGAACGTCCCACGCCAACGCGCCCTTGCTGGCAGAGCGCGTCGAAGGCTCGATTAAAACGAGAAATTTGCCAGCCGCCTAAGGCCAGTTGCGCACACCAGGCGATAACGGCGACGGTGATGAGAGCTGATACCATAACTTCTCCTTAATGTCGTGGAGGAAGTCCTGTAGGCCTGATAAGCGTAGCGCATCAGGCATTTTATTAGTCGCGCGGAGATCCTTTAAGGATCTCCGCTGTTGATCAAAACATCACCTGACCGCCAGTGACATTAATCGATTGTCCAGTGCAGTACGACGCCTTAGGACTGGCATAGAACAGCAGCATATTCAGCACGTCCTGATAATCGCAGCCACGTTTGAGCGGCACTTTATCGATGTAATACTGCTCGACTTCATTCGGTTTGATACCCAGCTTGGTCGCGTATTGCGGTAGCAAAGACTGGAACATCGGCGATTTCAGCAGGTTACCGAGCATCAGTGAATGAACCGTAATGCCGTATTCCGCCAGATCCAATGCTAGCGACTGAGTAAGACCGACACCGCCAAATTTCGCGGCGCTATAACCAGAGTTGTGTTTGCTGCCCACTTTGCCGGATTTTGAGTTGATCTGAATAATGCGTCCCTTAATACCGTCGCGGATCATCAAACGCGAAAATTCACGCGCACACAGGAAATAGCCCACCAGATTCACCTGTAGCGAGCGGTCAAAATCCCCAAGCTGGAAATCGCTGATAAAGGCTGCTTTTGCAATTCCGGCGCTGTAGACCAGTAAATCCACGCGACCAAAGATTTCATCTACCCCACGAGAGAGCGCCAGAACGCTCTGCTCGCTGGTGGCGTCAGCACCAAAACCGTACGCTGTTCCTTCACCATGTTCGGTGTTAATTTCTTGCGCCACATTTGCAGCTTTGTCGCTTTGAATATCGACAACCGCCACGCGATACCCCTCGGCAGCCAGACCGTGGCACAGGAACGCGCCTAAGGTTTGCCCACCACCGATGACAACGGCAACCTGATTCATTTTTTACTCCTTAACAGATTCAAACTTCAAAACCGATCCCGGCGCGATATCGTCGGGTACTTGGCCTGCCACATGGACAGTGCCCGGAAATTCCGCTTCGCTTAAACCATCGAAGCGCAGGGTGACATGACCCAGCTCGCGAAGATTGTCTTCCGCCACGCTGCCAACGGCGGTCACCGGATAGCGATGCTGTCCGAGAGAAAATTGCAAACCGGGATGGAGCGCACCTTTCAACTCGCCGTGGCAATGAATGAAGCAATACTCTTCGAGATCCGCAGGCGCGCCTTCACGAAAGGTGATGAGCATCTGGTCGCTGAGGGCGTCAGTGGCGCTCGCGCCGATACAGGTGATGGTGGTCTGATAAATAACGGTCATGTTTCAGCCTCTATTGATAGATAAAACCGGAGACAAACCAGGCGATCAGGACAGTAGGCGCGCCGGTCAGAAAGCGGCTCACCAGTACAGAAGGGACACCGACGCGAACCGTATCCTGACGGGCTTCCGCCAGCGACAAACCGACCGGGATAAAGTCGCAGGCGGCTTGCGCGTTAATGGCAAACAGCGCCGGTAAAGCCAGATGCGGCGGAATATTGCCGAGGCCAATCTGCACACCAATCAATACACCGATAACCTGCGCGATAACGGCACCAGGGCCGAGAAAAGGTGAAAGCAGCGGGAAGGAGCAGATAAGCGCTAGCATCACCAGCCCCAGAGGATGACTGGCCAGCGGAGCAAGACCGTGGGCAATCCAGTCTCCAAGACCGGAGGCCATAATGATGCCGATAAGCGCCGAGACAAACGCCATAAACGGCAGAATGGTTTTTAATACGGTGTCGATGGTGTCGCGTCCGGACTGGAACAACACGGCAACGGCAGACCCCATGCCCATTCCCACCTTTGCCAGTAAACCATCGCTCTGTTCGGTAATTTTCTTGCTGGTGTCGTAGTCACGGCCCACGGAAGACGGTTGTGGCGTTGCAGCACCCACCACTGTGATATTTTCTTCTTTCACGCCAGAGACATAAATATCTTCCACGATGTACTGCGCCAGCGGGCCAGACTTGCCCGTCGAGTGGATATTGATGGTGGGAATACGCCGTTTGGGATAGATGCCGCAGCGCAGTGTGCCGCCGCAGTCGATTACCGCAACGCCGATTTCCGCTTCTGCGGGTTCACCTTCTTTAAATCCGTCGATAGCCTGCCAGCCAGTAAGCTGCGCCAGTTTGTCGACAATCGCAGGACGTGTACCGGCGGTGATATAGACGATTTTTTTCCCCGGAGTGGCGTCCAGTTCAAGTGGGCCGCCCCAGCCACCCGTCCCTTTTTCGATCCGAATACGTGTCATGATGTTGCTCCTGCCAGGCGAACTTTCTGTTCAAGTTGAATGCCCATCTTTTTCTCGAAAATGGCGGTGGTCAGATCGGTCACCCACCCACGGAAGAAGTTAGTGACCAGCCCAACCAGCAGATAGCTTACTGCCAGTGGGCCAAGTGGCAGATTCAGTGTCGTCAGACCGCTGGCAATTCCAAGATAAACAAACAATTCGCCGGGGTTGATGTGGGGGAAGAGGCCATTCATTGAGTGGCAGCTATAAGAGGCCGCCGCGTAATAGCTGGGTTTGTACTTTTCTGGCATAAAACGACCCAGGCTTAAAGTCATCGGGTTACAAAAAACAAATGTGCCAATACACGGCAATAGCAGGTAACGGGAAACAGGATTACCAGCGCAACGTTGAGCAAATCGTTCAATACGATGCTGACCGATAAAATTAATCAATGCGTTCATGATAACCAGCAGGCTTATCAACAGTGGAAGAATGCCGGTCACCATCCCGGTAAACACCTCTCCACCTTTCTGGAACAGCCCGATGAACCACTCTGCGCCATGAGTAATGGTTTCTATCATTGTTCTCTCCTTTGAAATTTATTGTTTCATTACCAAACAGCAAACCAATCTAATCAGATCGAAAGATTTAAAAGTGTTATTTTGATCGCAAAATGAAAGATAAATATTTTAATTTGAAAGTTTAGCTAAAGGGATGGTGATGAAGGTGATTTGTGTTATGTAAAGTCTGTATCAGGCAGTGACTACCGCTTCCTTGTGCGGGGTGGGATGCTTTACCATACTTGCCCCTGGTTGAATCTGTTAAATGGACTCCTCATGTTCAAGCGTCGTTATGTAACATTGCTTCCCCTTTTTGTGTTGCTTGCCGCCTGTAGCAGCAAGCCAAAACCTACCGAGACTGAAACGACCACCGGAACGCCGTCTGGCGGCTTCCTGCTTGAGCCGCAGCACAATGTGATGCAGATGGGCGGTGACTTCGCTAACAACCCGAATGCGCAGCAGTTCATCGACAAAATGGTGAAAAAACACGGCTTCGATCGTCAGCAGTTGCAGGAAATCCTCTCCCAGGCGAAACGTCTGGATTCGGTACTGCGGCTGATGGATAACCAGGCACCAACCACATCGGTGAAGCCGCCATCTGGCCCGAACGGCGCATGGCTGCGTTATCGTAAAAAATTTATTACTCCGGATAACGTGCAGAACGGCGTGGTTTTCTGGAACCAGTATGAAGATGCACTGAATCGCGCGTGGCAGGTGTATGGCGTACCGCCAGAAATTATTGTTGGGATCATCGGCGTTGAAACCCGCTGGGGACGCGTGATGGGTAAAACCCGTATCCTCGATGCGCTGGCGACTCTGTCATTTAACTACCCACGCCGCGCGGAATATTTCTCTGGTGAGCTGGAAACCTTCCTGCTAATGGCGCGCGATGAGCAGGACGATCCGTTCAATCTGAAAGGTTCCTTTGCCGGTGCAATGGGCTACGGTCAGTTTATGCCGTCGTCTTACAAACAATACGCCGTGGATTTCAGCGGCGACGGGCATATCAACCTGTGGGATCCGGTTGATGCCATCGGTAGTGTGGCGAACTATTTCAAAGCGCACGGCTGGGTGAAAGGCGATCAGGTCGCTGTAATGGCAAACGGTCAGGCTCCGGGTTTGCCAAATGGTTTCAAAACCAAGTACAGCATTTCACAACTTGCAGCGGCAGGTCTGACGCCACAACAGTCGCTGGGCAATCATCAGCAGGCCAGCTTACTGCGTCTGGATGTTGGGACGGGGTATCAGTACTGGTACGGTCTGCCGAACTTCTACACCATTACCCGTTATAACCACAGCACCCATTACGCAATGGCGGTCTGGCAGTTAGGACAAGCCGTAGCGCTGGCGCGCGTACAGTAACAATTTGCAAGAGGGAGGTTAAATCTCCTCCCTCTGTTATCTTACTGTTTATTCGAATGACGTAATTGCTTGATTTTTTTCGACAGCGAAATCGCATATCCCAGGCAGACAACGCCTAACGCAGCCTGGCCAAAATCGAAAGGTTCAAGATAGCCAGAAGATAAAATCTTACATACCACTGAAACCAGGGCGCTGACACCGCCAATGGTGACCCACATACGCATTTGCGTGGTCTGTTTGAGCACGTTTTGAGGGGGGGTATCCGTTTTCTTTGTTGCCATTGCTTTCCTCTCCTTGTGAATACATATCAATGTGAACGCGGCATGGTAGCCTTTTTTCTTTACCGGTTGGTCGTAACAGTCTTATTTCGGAATGCGACTCGTAAAATGAGTCGCTCGTCCCCATCTTCTGCGGGAAAGTGCTATCTTGTCCGGCATAAATTTTTGACTGACAGAGGTTGTGATGACTGACAGTGAACTGATGCAGTTAAGCGAGCAGGTAGGGCAGGCGCTGAAATCCCGTGGCGCGACCGTAACAACCGCTGAGTCTTGTACCGGCGGTTGGGTAGCGAAAGTGATTACCGATATTGCCGGCAGTTCCGCCTGGTTTGAACGTGGATTTGTCACCTACAGTAACGAAGCCAAAGCGCAGATGATCGGCGTGCGCGAAGAGACGCTGGCGCAGCATGGCGCGGTGAGTGAACCTGTCGTGGTGGAAATGGCGATAGGCGCACTGAAAGCAGCTCGTGCTGACTATGCCGTGTCTATCAGCGGTATCGCCGGGCCGGATGGCGGCAGTGAAGAGAAGCCTGTCGGCACCGTCTGGTTTGCTTTTGCCTCTGCCAGCGGTGAAGGCATTACCCGCTGGGAATGCTTTAGCGGTGACCGCGATGCCGTGCGTCGGAAGGCGACGGCTTATGCCTTAAATACGCTGTGGCAACAATTTCTACAAAACACTTGATACTGTATGACTATACAGTATAATTGCTTCAACAGAACATATTGACTATCCGGTATTACCCGGCATGACAGGAGTAAAAATGGCTATCGACGAAAACAAACAGAAAGCGTTGGCGGCAGCACTGGGCCAGATTGAGAAACAATTTGGTAAAGGCTCCATCATGCGCCTGGGTGAAGACCGTTCCATGGATGTAGAAACTATCTCTACTGGTTCGCTTTCACTGGATATCGCGCTCGGGGCAGGTGGTCTGCCGATGGGCCGTATCGTCGAAATCTACGGACCGGAATCTTCCGGTAAAACCACGCTGACACTACAGGTGATTGCCGCTGCCCAGCGCGAAGGTAAAACCTGTGCGTTTATCGATGCTGAACACGCGCTGGACCCAGTCTATGCACGTAAACTGGGTGTCGATATCGACAACCTGCTGTGCTCCCAGCCGGACACCGGCGAGCAGGCACTGGAAATCTGTGACGCCCTGGCACGCTCTGGCGCAGTAGACGTTATCGTCGTTGACTCCGTGGCGGCACTGACGCCAAAAGCGGAAATCGAAGGCGAAATCGGCGACTCTCATATGGGCCTTGCGGCACGTATGATGAGCCAGGCGATGCGTAAGCTGGCGGGTAACCTGAAGCAGTCCAACACGCTGCTGATCTTCATCAACCAGATCCGTATGAAAATTGGTGTGATGTTCGGTAACCCGGAAACCACTACCGGTGGTAACGCGCTGAAATTCTACGCCTCTGTTCGTCTCGACATCCGCCGTATCGGTGCGGTGAAAGAGGGCGAAAACGTAGTGGGTAGCGAAACCCGCGTGAAAGTGGTGAAGAACAAAATTGCAGCGCCGTTTAAACAGGCTGAATTCCAGATCCTCTACGGTGAAGGCATCAACTTCTACGGCGAGCTGGTTGACCTGGGCGTGAAAGAGAAGCTGATCGAGAAAGCAGGCGCGTGGTACAGCTACAAAGGTGAGAAGATCGGCCAGGGTAAAGCGAATGCGACTGCATGGTTGAAAGACAACCCGGAAACTGCGAAAGAGATTGAGAAGAAAGTACGTGAGTTGCTGTTGAGCAACCCGAACTCAACGCCAGATTTCTCTGTAGATGACAGCGAAGGCGTAGCAGAAACTAACGAAGATTTTTAATCGTCTTGTTTGATACACAAGGGTCGCATCTGCGGCCCTTTTGCTTTTTAAGTTGTAAGGATATGCCATGACAGAATCAACGTCCCGTCGCCCGGCATATGCTCGCCTGTTGGATCGTGCGGTACGCATACTGGCGGTACGCGATCACAGTGAGCAAGAACTGCGACGTAAACTCTCGGCACCGATTATGGGTAAAAATGGTCCGGAAGAGATTGATGCCACGGCAGAAGATTACGATCGCGTTATTGCCTGGTGCCATGAAAACGGCTATCTCGATGACAGCCGATTTGTTGCGCGCTTTATTGCCAGCCGCAGCCGCAAAGGATATGGTCCGGCGCGTATTCGTCAGGAGCTGAACCAGAAAGGTATTTCCCGCGAAGCGACAGAAAAAGCGATGTGTGAATGTGATATCGACTGGTGCTCGCTGGCGCGCGACCAGGCGACGCGAAAATATGGCGAACCGTTACCAACGGTCTTTTCGGAAAAAGTTAAGATCCAGCGTTTTCTGCTCTATCGTGGCTATCTGATGGAAGATATCCAGGAGATTTGGCGAAATTTTGCCGACTGAACGCATACGGTATTTTACTTCCCAGTCAAGAAAACTTATCTTATTCCCACTTTTTCAGTTACCAGCCGGGCGGTTAACGACACGCGACGGCTGGTGGCGATATTTCGTTAGCTTGATTTCAGGATAATTATGAGCAAGAGCACCGCTGAGATCCGTCAGGCGTTTCTCGACTTTTTCCATAGTAAGGGACATCAGGTAGTTGCCAGCAGCTCCCTGGTACCCCATAACGACCCAACTTTGTTGTTTACCAACGCCGGGATGAACCAGTTCAAGGATGTGTTCCTTGGGCTCGACAAGCGTAATTATTCCCGCGCTACCACTTCCCAACGCTGCGTGCGTGCGGGTGGTAAACACAACGACCTGGAAAACGTCGGTTACACCGCGCGTCACCATACCTTCTTCGAAATGCTGGGCAACTTCAGCTTCGGCGACTATTTCAAACACGATGCCATTCAGTTTGCATGGGAACTGCTGACCAGCGAAAAATGGTTTGCCCTGCCGAAAGAGCGTCTGTGGGTTACCGTCTATGAAAGCGACGACGAAGCCTACGAAATCTGGGAAAAAGAAGTCGGCATCCCGCGCGAACGTATTATTCGCATCGGCGATAACAAAGGCGCGCCATACGCATCTGACAACTTCTGGCAGATGGGTGACACTGGTCCGTGCGGCCCGTGCACCGAAATCTTCTACGATCACGGCGACCACATTTGGGGTGGCCCTCCGGGAAGTCCGGAAGAAGACGGCGACCGCTACATTGAGATCTGGAACATCGTCTTCATGCAGTTCAACCGCCAGGCCGATGGCACGATGGAACCGCTGCCGAAACCGTCTGTAGATACCGGTATGGGTCTGGAGCGTATTGCTGCGGTGCTGCAACACGTTAACTCTAACTATGACATCGACCTGTTCCGCACGCTGATCCAGGCGGTAGCGAAAGTCACCGGCGCGACCGATCTGAGCAACAAATCACTGCGCGTAATCGCTGACCACATTCGTTCTTGTGCGTTCCTGGTAGCGGATGGCGTAATGCCGTCCAACGAAAACCGTGGTTATGTACTGCGTCGTATCATTCGTCGCGCGGTGCGTCACGGCAATATGCTGGGCGCGAAAGAAACCTTCTTCTACAAACTGGTTGGTCCGCTGATCGAGGTCATGGGCTCTGCGGGTGAAGACCTGAAACGCCAACAGGCGCAGGTTGAGCAGGTGCTGAAAACCGAAGAAGAGCAGTTTGCTCGTACACTGGAGCGTGGTCTGGCGCTGCTGGACGAAGAACTGGCGAAACTTTCTGGTGATACGCTGGATGGTGAAACTGCTTTCCGTCTGTACGACACCTATGGCTTCCCGGTTGACCTGACGGCTGATGTTTGTCGTGAGCGCAACATCAAAGTTGACGAAGCTGGTTTTGAAGCAGCAATGGAAGAACAGCGTCGTCGCGCACGCGAAGCCAGCGGCTTTGGTGCCGATTACAACGCGATGATCCGTGTTGACAGTGCATCTGAATTTAAAGGTTATGACCATCTGGAACTGAACGGCAAAGTGACTGCGCTGTTTGTTGATGGTAAAGCTGTTGATGCCATTAATGCAGGCCAGGAAGCGGTTGTCGTGCTGGATCAAACGCCATTCTATGCAGAATCCGGCGGTCAGGTTGGCGATAAAGGCGAACTGAAAGGCGCTAACTTCTCCTTTGCGGTGGAAGATACGCAGAAATACGGCCAGGCGATTGGTCACATCGGTAAACTTGCTGCGGGTTCTCTGAAAGTGGGCGACGCGGTACAGGCGGATGTAGATGAAGCACGTCGCGCGCGTATTCGTCTGAATCACTCCGCAACGCACCTGATGCACGCTGCGCTGCGTCAGGTTCTGGGTACTCATGTTTCCCAGAAAGGTTCACTGGTTAATGACAAGGTGCTGCGTTTTGACTTCTCGCATAACGAAGCGATGAAACCAGAAGAGATTCGTGCTGTCGAAGATCTGGTCAACGCGCAGATTCGTCGTAACTTGCCTATCGAAACCAACATCATGGATCTCGAAGCGGCGAAAGCGAAAGGTGCGATGGCGCTGTTCGGCGAGAAGTATGATGAACGTGTACGCGTGTTGAGCATGGGTGATTTCTCCACTGAGCTTTGTGGTGGTACTCATGCTAGCCGCACCGGTGATATTGGTCTGTTCCGTATCATTTCTGAATCGGGTACTGCTGCAGGTGTTCGCCGTATTGAAGCGGTAACCGGAGAAGGCGCTATTGCCACCGTTCATGCAGACAGCGATCGCTTAAGTGAAGTTGCGCATCTGCTGAAAGGTGATAGCAATAATCTGGCTGATAAAGTACGTTCAGTACTGGAACGTACGCGTCAGCTGGAAAAAGAGTTACAACAGCTTAAAGAACAGGCTGCTGCACAGGAGAGTGCGAATCTTTCCAGTAAGGCAATTGATGTTAATGGTGTTAAGCTGTTGGTTAGTGAGCTTAGCGGTGTTGAGCCGAAAATGTTGCGCACCATGGTTGACGATTTAAAAAATCAGCTGGGGTCGACAATTATCGTGCTGGCAACGGTAGCCGAAGGTAAGGTTTCTCTGATTGCAGGCGTATCTAAGGATGTCACAGATCGCGTGAAAGCAGGGGAACTGATTGGTATGGTCGCTCAGCAGGTGGGCGGCAAGGGTGGTGGACGTCCTGACATGGCGCAAGCCGGTGGTACGGATGCTGCGGCCTTACCTGCAGCGTTAGCCAGTGTGAAAGGCTGGGTCAGCGCGAAATTGCAATAATATAAGCGTCAGGCAATGCCGTGGACTTGCTTCACGGCATTCGCATCGACGCTATCGACAACGATAAAGTCAGGTTGAAGTTGTGTATATCGGCTAAACTTAGGTTTAACAGAATGTAATGCCATGACTGCTTAGATGTAATGTGTTTGTCATTGCTTACTTTTTGGCGTTATATGATGGATAATGCCGGGATACAGAGAGACCCGACTCTTTTAATCTTTCAAGGAGCAAAGAATGCTGATTCTGACTCGTCGAGTTGGTGAGACCCTCATGATTGGGGATGAGGTCACCGTGACAGTTTTAGGGGTAAAGGGCAACCAGGTACGTATTGGCGTAAACGCCCCGAAGGAAGTTTCTGTTCACCGTGAAGAGATCTACCAGCGTATCCAGGCTGAAAAATCCCAGCAGTCCAGTTACTAATCTTTCCGCGTCTCATCTTTAACGGTGAGACGCACCCTCAAAATTTCTCCTTCGTTTCATTTTCTTTTCGCGTTACTCCCGTTCATTTAACTTTTGCCACCATTTTTATCTATCACTGCTACCTGTCAGAGGCCTGTTTTTCTGTTGATAAAACACTCTTTTTGACGTTTTTACAGACTAATTGAGCGCGAAGTGTGCAAACGATAAAAGTGTGGGAAAAATTGTTTGACTTATAAGTCTCAGAAAGTAATATGTGCGCCACGCAGCGACGATGAGCGATAAACAAGTTCTTCGAAGCACTCGTAAGAGGCGTGTGGTGAGGTGGCCGAGAGGCTGAAGGCGCTCCCCTGCTAAGGGAGTATGCGGTCAAAAGCTGCATCCGGGGTTCGAATCCCCGCCTCACCGCCATTTGCATCCGTAGCTCAGCTGGATAGAGTACTCGGCTACGAACCGAGCGGTCGGAGGTTCGAATCCTCCCGGATGCACCATCTCTTACTTGATACGGCTTTAGTAGCGGTATCAAAAAATCTGCAGTAAAGTAAGTTTCCCGATGCATCCGTAGCTCAGCTGGATAGAGTACTCGGCTACGAACCGAGCGGTCGGAGGTTCGAATCCTCCCGGATGCACCATATTCTCCGTAATCTTCAGCGATGAAGGTGTCGAAGAGGTGGCGGTACTAACCGCAAGCACCAGGGAGGATAACGTTGCTTTAGCAACGGCCCGAAGGGCGAGCCGCAAGGCGAGTCATCCTCC
>NZ_LFHY01000001.1:0-26538 GCF_001660175.1 Escherichia sp. B1147 | reverse complement strand
TGTTACCCTGATCCACCCGATCGCGATGGACGACGGTCTGCGTTTCGCAATCCGTGAAGGCGGCCGTACCGTTGGTGCGGGCGTTGTTGCTAAAGTTCTGAGCTAATTATTCGTTAATTAGTTTCGAATTAAAAAGGGCGCTTCGGCGCCCTTTTTGCTGCCCGTAATTTGAGCTCGAAATATTTAGTCGTAATTTCGCTCGCTGAACTGTGGCGCAAATAAAATTGTGCTATTGTAATCATAACTATTCTCATTTACACTTTGCGCAGAATTTGAACGGGAGTAATCATGTACGTTTGTTTGTGTAATGGTGTAAGTGACAAAAAAATTCGCCAGGCAGTCCGTCAGTTTCATCCTCAGTCTTTCCAACAATTACGCAAGTTTATTCCTGTGGGAAATCAATGTGGTAAGTGCATTCGCGCCGCACGTGAAGTGATGCAGGATGAGTTGATGCAGATGCCAGAATTTAAAGAGATTGCCTGAAGCCCACGCTTATTTTTTGACATCCCGCTAGCCCCATCTACGCTCTAATAGTGGAAGCGGAGGGACTATAAAATGAAAGGTGATGTTAAAATCATAAATTATCTCAATAAACTATTGGGAAATGAGCTTGTCGCAATCAATCAGTATTTTCTCCATGCCCGGATGTTTAAAAACTGGGGCCTGATGCGTCTCAATGACGTCGAATACCATGAATCCATCGATGAGATGAAACACGCCGATAAATATATCGAGCGTATTTTGTTTTTAGAAGGAATCCCCAACTTACAGGATTTAGGCAAACTGGGGATTGGTGAAGATGTTGAGGAGATGCTGCAATCCGACCTGCGATTAGAGCTGGAGGGTGCGAAGGATCTTCGCGAGGCTATCGCTTATGCCGACAGCGTTCATGACTATGTCAGCCGCGATATGCTGATCGAGATCCTTGCCGATGAAGAAGGTCATATCGACTGGCTCGAAACTGAACTGGATCTCATCGGTAAAATCGGCCTACAGAATTACCTGCAGTCACAAATTAAAGTTAAAGATTAACGGCCTGCCAGCAGACTATCCCAGCCTACAACGAAACCCGCAGCTGCCAGAAATGGTCCAAAAGGCAGCGGGTTTTTTAATGATTCTTTTCCTCTCATAAGCAGACCAATAACTACGGCTCCGCAAGCGAATGAGGCAGCAAGGAAAACTAGCCGTGGCAAGAAGGCCCATGTATGCCAGGCGCCAAGGGCGGCGAGAAACTTCACATCACCATAGCCTAATCCTTCTTTATGACGCAGTATGCGATACCCCCAGTAAATGACAGCGAATGTACCGTAACCAATAATCGCCCCCCATAACGCATCGGCTAAACCGTCAGGATGACAAACCTGATAGAACAAAAGACCTGACCAGAGTAACGGGCAGGTAAATCTGTCAGGTAACAAGCCATGCTTTGCATCCCAGAAAAAAAGTAGGGCTGATAAACAAGCGTACAAAATTAGAAAGGGAAGGGTAGCGTCCATAAAACATCCTCTGTAGTTGGAGCATCACCATCGAATAACTCCGGATACTCAGCAACAGAGAAATCGCTGATTTGTTAACCTGGTTCCGGTGAAAAACGCTATCTTCACAACTTTACAAATATCGTGGAATGCAGCTCGCAATCTGAGCGTTGCGATTAATTTCTACCCGATGCTTGCGTCAGGCTCAGATTTGCGTATAATGCGCGGGCTTGTCGTAGTTGACAGCAGGTTCAATCTGAACCTCAGTTAGTCGAATTTGGCTACCTAACAATGCTCCCAATCGGGGGGCTACGTAAGAACGGTTACACTCTCCCATCAATCGTAATGGGTCTGAGGAGTAATCATTTTCGTTTATAAAATAATTGGAGCTCTGGTCTCATGCAGAACCAAAGAATCCGTATCCGCCTGAAAGCGTTTGATCATCGTCTGATCGATCAAGCAACCGCGGAAATCGTCGAGACTGCCAAGCGCACTGGTGCGCAGGTCCGTGGTCCGATCCCGCTGCCGACACGCAAAGAGCGCTTCACTGTTCTGATCTCTCCGCACGTCAACAAAGACGCGCGCGATCAGTACGAAATCCGTACTCACTTGCGTCTGGTTGACATCGTTGAGCCAACCGAGAAAACCGTTGATGCTCTGATGCGTCTGGATCTGGCTGCCGGTGTAGACGTGCAGATCAGCCTGGGTTAATCAGGTCATTGAGCGATTGAGAGGTTGAAACAATGATTGGTTTAGTCGGTAAAAAAGTGGGTATGACCCGTATCTTCACAGAAGACGGCGTTTCTATCCCAGTAACCGTAATCGAAGTTGAAGCAAACCGCGTTACTCAGGTTAAAGACCTGGCTAACGATGGCTACCGTGCTATTCAGGTAACCACCGGTGCTAAAAAAGCTAACCGTGTGACCAAGCCTGAAGCTGGCCACTTCGCTAAAGCTGGCGTAGAAGCTGGCCGTGGTCTGTGGGAATTCCGCCTGGCTGAAGGCGAAGAGTTCACTGTAGGTCAGAGCATTAGCGTTGAACTGTTTGCTGACGTTAAAAAAGTTGACGTAACTGGCACCTCTAAAGGTAAAGGTTTCGCAGGTACCGTTAAGCGCTGGAACTTCCGTACCCAGGACGCAACTCACGGTAACTCCTTGTCTCACCGCGTTCCGGGTTCTATCGGTCAGAACCAGACTCCGGGCAAAGTGTTCAAAGGCAAGAAAATGGCAGGTCAGATGGGTAACGAACGTGTAACCGTTCAGAGCCTTGACGTAGTACGCGTTGACGCTGAGCGCAACCTGCTGCTGGTTAAAGGTGCAGTCCCGGGTGCAACCGGTAGCGACCTGATCGTTAAACCAGCTGTGAAGGCGTAAGGAGATAGCAATGGAATTAGTATTGAAAGACGCGCAGAGCGCGCTGACTGTTTCCGAAACTACCTTCGGTCGTGATTTCAACGAAGCGCTGGTTCACCAGGTTGTTGTTGCTTATGCAGCCGGTGCTCGTCAGGGTACTCGTGCTCAGAAGACTCGTGCTGAAGTAACTGGTTCCGGTAAAAAACCGTGGCGCCAGAAAGGCACCGGCCGTGCGCGTTCTGGTTCTATCAAGAGCCCGATTTGGCGTTCTGGTGGCGTGACCTTCGCTGCTCGTCCGCAGGACCACAGTCAAAAAGTTAACAAGAAGATGTACCGCGGCGCGCTGAAAAGCATTCTGTCCGAACTGGTACGTCAGGATCGTCTGATCGTTGTCGAGAAGTTCTCTGTAGAAGCACCGAAAACCAAGCTGCTGGCACAGAAACTGAAAGACATGGCTCTGGAAGATGTGCTGATCATCACCGGTGAGCTGGACGAAAACCTGTTCCTGGCTGCGCGCAACCTGCACAAGGTTGACGTACGCGATGCAACTGGTATCGACCCGGTTAGCCTGATCGCCTTCGACAAAGTCGTAATGACTGCTGATGCTGTTAAGCAAGTTGAGGAGATGCTGGCATGATTCGTGAAGAACGTCTGCTGAAGGTGCTGCGTGCACCGCACGTTTCTGAAAAAGCGTCTACTGCGATGGAAAAATCCAACACCATCGTACTCAAAGTTGCTAAAGACGCGACCAAAGCAGAAATCAAAGCTGCTGTGCAGAAACTGTTTGAAGTCGAAGTCGAAGTCGTTAACACCCTGGTAGTTAAAGGGAAAGTTAAACGTCACGGACAGCGTATCGGTCGTCGTAGCGACTGGAAAAAAGCTTACGTCACCCTGAAAGAAGGCCAGAACCTGGACTTCGTTGGCGGCGCTGAGTAAGTCGGAGGAGTAATACAATGGCAGTTGTTAAATGTAAACCGACATCTCCGGGTCGTCGCCACGTTGTTAAAGTGGTTAACCCTGAGCTGCACAAGGGCAAACCTTTTGCTCCGTTGCTGGAAAAAAACAGCAAATCCGGTGGTCGTAACAACAATGGCCGTATCACCACTCGTCATATCGGTGGTGGCCACAAGCAGGCTTACCGTATTGTTGACTTCAAACGCAACAAAGACGGTATCCCGGCAGTTGTTGAACGTCTTGAGTACGATCCGAACCGTTCCGCGAACATCGCGCTGGTTCTGTACAAAGATGGTGAGCGCCGTTACATCCTGGCCCCTAAAGGCCTGAAAGCTGGCGACCAGATTCAGTCTGGCGTTGATGCTGCAATCAAACCAGGTAACACCCTGCCGATGCGCAACATCCCGGTTGGTTCTACTGTTCACAACGTAGAAATGAAACCAGGTAAAGGCGGTCAGCTGGCACGTTCCGCTGGTACTTACGTTCAGATCGTTGCTCGTGACGGTGCTTATGTCACCCTGCGTCTGCGTTCTGGTGAAATGCGTAAAGTAGAAGCAGACTGCCGTGCAACTCTGGGCGAAGTTGGCAATGCTGAGCATATGCTGCGCGTTCTGGGTAAAGCAGGTGCTGCACGCTGGCGTGGTGTTCGTCCGACCGTTCGCGGTACCGCGATGAACCCGGTAGACCACCCACATGGTGGTGGTGAAGGTCGTAACTTTGGTAAGCACCCGGTAACTCCGTGGGGCGTTCAGACCAAAGGTAAGAAGACCCGCAGCAACAAGCGTACTGATAAATTCATCGTACGTCGCCGTAGCAAATAATTTTAGAGGATAAGCCATGCCACGTTCTCTCAAGAAAGGTCCTTTTATTGACCTGCACTTGCTGAAGAAGGTAGAGAAAGCGGTGGAAAGCGGAGACAAGAAGCCCCTGCGCACTTGGTCCCGTCGTTCAACGATCTTTCCTAACATGATCGGTTTGACCATCGCTGTCCATAATGGTCGTCAGCACGTTCCGGTATTTGTAACCGACGAAATGGTCGGTCACAAACTGGGTGAATTCGCACCGACTCGTACTTATCGCGGCCATGCTGCTGATAAAAAAGCGAAAAAGAAATAAGGTAGGAGGAAGAGATGGAAACTATCGCTAAACATCGCCATGCTCGTTCTTCTGCTCAGAAGGTTCGCCTTGTTGCTGACCTGATTCGCGGTAAGAAAGTGTCGCAGGCTCTGGATATTCTGACCTACACCAACAAGAAAGCGGCTGTACTGGTCAAGAAGGTTCTGGAATCTGCCATTGCTAACGCTGAACACAACGATGGCGCTGACATTGACGATCTGAAAGTTACGAAAATTTTCGTAGACGAAGGCCCGAGCATGAAGCGCATTATGCCGCGTGCAAAAGGTCGTGCAGATCGCATCCTGAAGCGCACCAGCCACATCACTGTGGTTGTGTCCGATCGCTGAGACTCTGGAGACTAGCAATGGGTCAGAAAGTACATCCTAATGGTATTCGCCTGGGTATTGTAAAACCATGGAACTCTACCTGGTTTGCGAACACCAAAGAATTCGCTGACAACCTGGACAGCGATTTTAAAGTACGTCAGTACCTGACTAAGGAACTGGCTAAAGCGTCCGTATCTCGTATCGTTATCGAGCGTCCGGCTAAGAGCATCCGTGTAACCATTCACACTGCTCGCCCGGGTATCGTTATCGGTAAGAAAGGTGAAGACGTAGAAAAACTGCGTAAGGTCGTAGCGGACATCGCTGGCGTTCCTGCACAGATCAACATCGCCGAAGTTCGTAAGCCTGAACTGGACGCAAAACTGGTTGCTGACAGCATCACTTCTCAGCTGGAACGTCGCGTTATGTTCCGTCGTGCTATGAAGCGTGCTGTACAGAACGCAATGCGTCTGGGCGCTAAAGGTATCAAAGTTGAAGTTAGCGGCCGTCTGGGCGGCGCGGAAATCGCACGTACCGAATGGTACCGCGAAGGTCGCGTACCGCTGCACACTCTGCGTGCTGACATCGACTACAACACCTCTGAAGCGCACACCACTTACGGTGTAATCGGCGTTAAAGTGTGGATCTTCAAAGGCGAGATCCTGGGTGGTATGGCTGCTGTTGAACAACCGGAAAAACCGGCTGCTCAGCCTAAAAAGCAGCAGCGTAAAGGCCGTAAATAAGGAGCGTCGCTGATGTTACAACCAAAGCGTACAAAATTCCGTAAAATGCACAAAGGCCGTAACCGCGGTCTGGCGCAGGGTACGGATGTTAGCTTCGGCAGCTTCGGTCTGAAAGCTGTTGGCCGTGGTCGTCTGACTGCACGTCAGATCGAAGCAGCACGTCGTGCTATGACCCGTGCAGTTAAGCGTCAAGGTAAGATCTGGATCCGTGTGTTCCCGGACAAACCGATCACTGAAAAGCCGCTGGCAGTGCGTATGGGTAAAGGTAAAGGTAACGTGGAGTATTGGGTTGCCTTGATTCAGCCGGGTAAAGTCCTGTATGAAATGGACGGTGTTCCGGAAGAGCTGGCCCGTGAAGCATTCAAGCTGGCAGCAGCGAAACTGCCGATTAAAACCACCTTTGTAACTAAGACGGTGATGTAATGAAAGCAAAAGAGCTGCGTGAGAAGAGCGTTGAAGAGCTGAACACCGAGCTGCTGAACCTGCTGCGTGAGCAGTTCAACCTGCGTATGCAGGCTGCAAGTGGCCAGCTGCAACAGTCTCACCTGTTGAAGCAAGTGCGTCGCGATGTCGCACGCGTTAAGACTTTACTGAACGAGAAGGCGGGTGCGTAATGACCGATAAAATCCGTACTCTGCAAGGTCGCGTTGTTAGCGACAAAATGGAGAAATCCATTGTTGTTGCTATCGAACGTTTTGTGAAACACCCGATCTACGGTAAATTCATCAAGCGTACGACCAAACTGCACGTACATGACGAGAACAACGAATGCGGTATCGGTGACGTGGTTGAAATCCGCGAATGCCGTCCGCTGTCCAAGACTAAATCCTGGACGCTGGTTCGCGTTGTAGAGAAAGCGGTTCTGTAATACAGTACACTCTCTCGATACGAATAAACGGCTCAGAAATGAGCCGTTTATTTTTTCTACCCATATCCTTGAAGCGGTGTTATAATGCCGCGCCCTCGATATGGGGATTTTTAACGACCTGATTTTCGGGTCTCAGTAGTAGTTGACATTAGCGGAGCACTAAAATGATCCAAGAACAGACTATGCTGAACGTCGCCGACAACTCCGGTGCACGTCGCGTAATGTGTATCAAGGTTCTGGGTGGCTCGCACCGTCGCTACGCAGGCGTAGGCGACATCATCAAGATCACCATCAAAGAAGCAATTCCGCGTGGTAAGGTCAAAAAAGGTGATGTGCTGAAGGCGGTAGTGGTGCGCACCAAGAAGGGTGTTCGTCGCCCGGACGGTTCTGTCATTCGCTTCGATGGTAATGCTTGTGTTCTTCTGAACAACAACAGCGAGCAGCCTATCGGTACGCGTATTTTTGGGCCGGTAACTCGTGAGCTTCGTAGTGAGAAGTTCATGAAAATTATCTCTCTGGCACCAGAAGTACTCTAAGGAGCGAATCATGGCAGCGAAAATCCGTCGTGATGACGAAGTTATCGTGTTAACCGGTAAAGATAAAGGTAAACGCGGTAAAGTTAAGAATGTCCTGTCTTCCGGCAAGGTCATTGTTGAAGGTATCAACCTGGTTAAGAAACATCAGAAGCCGGTTCCGGCCCTGAACCAACCGGGTGGCATCGTTGAAAAAGAAGCCGCTATTCAGGTTTCCAACGTAGCAATCTTCAATGCGGCAACCGGCAAGGCTGACCGTGTAGGCTTTAGATTCGAAGACGGTAAAAAAGTCCGTTTCTTCAAGTCTAACAGCGAAACTATCAAGTAATTTGGAGTAGTACGATGGCGAAACTGCATGATTACTACAAAGACGAAGTAGTTAAAAAACTCATGACTGAGTTTAACTACAATTCTGTCATGCAAGTCCCTCGGGTCGAGAAGATCACCCTGAACATGGGTGTTGGTGAAGCGATCGCTGACAAAAAACTGCTGGATAACGCAGCAGCAGACCTGGCAGCAATCTCCGGTCAAAAACCGCTGATCACCAAAGCACGCAAATCTGTTGCAGGCTTCAAAATCCGTCAGGGCTATCCGATCGGCTGTAAAGTAACTCTGCGTGGCGAACGCATGTGGGAGTTCTTTGAGCGCCTGATCACTATTGCTGTACCGCGTATCCGTGACTTCCGTGGCCTGTCCGCTAAGTCTTTCGACGGTCGTGGTAACTACAGCATGGGTGTCCGTGAGCAGATCATCTTCCCAGAAATCGACTACGATAAAGTCGACCGCGTTCGTGGTTTGGATATTACCATTACCACTACTGCGAAATCTGACGAAGAAGGCCGTGCTCTGCTGGCTGCCTTTGACTTCCCGTTCCGCAAGTAAGGTAGGGTTACTAAATGGCTAAGCAATCAATGAAAGCACGCGAAGTAAAACGCGTAGCTTTAGCTGATAAATACTTCGCGAAACGCGCTGAACTGAAAGCGATCATCTCTGATGTGAACGCTTCCGACGAAGATCGTTGGAACGCTGTTCTCAAGCTGCAGACTCTGCCGCGTGATTCCAGCCCGTCTCGTCAGCGTAACCGCTGCCGTCAAACAGGTCGTCCGCATGGTTTTCTGCGGAAGTTCGGGTTGAGCCGTATTAAGGTCCGTGAAGCCGCTATGCGCGGTGAAATCCCGGGTCTGAAAAAGGCTAGCTGGTAATTGTCACCAATTGAATCACGGGAGTAAAGACAGATGAGCATGCAAGATCCGATCGCGGATATGCTGACCCGTATCCGTAACGGTCAGGCCGCGAACAAAGCTGCGGTCACCATGCCTTCCTCCAAGCTGAAAGTGGCAATCGCCAACGTGCTGAAGGAAGAAGGTTTTATTGAAGATTTTAAAGTTGAAGGCGACACCAAGCCTGAACTGGAACTGACTCTTAAGTATTTCCAGGGCAAAGCTGTTGTAGAAAGCATTCAGCGTGTCAGCCGCCCAGGTCTGCGCATCTATAAACGTAAAGATGAGCTGCCGAAAGTTATGGCGGGTCTGGGTATCGCAGTTGTTTCTACCTCTAAAGGTGTTATGACTGATCGTGCAGCGCGCCAGGCTGGTCTTGGTGGCGAAATTATCTGCTACGTAGCCTAATCGGAGGAAAAAATGTCTCGTGTTGCTAAAGCACCGGTCGTTGTTCCTGCCGGCGTTGATGTAAAAATCAACGGTCAGGTTATTACGATCAAAGGTAAAAACGGCGAGCTGACTCGTACTCTCAACGATGCTGTTGAAGTTAAACATGCAGATAATACCCTGACCTTCGGTCCGCGTGATGGTTACGCAGATGGTTGGGCTCAGGCTGGTACCGCGCGTGCCCTGCTGAACTCAATGGTTATCGGTGTTACCGAAGGCTTCACTAAGAAGCTGCAGCTGGTTGGTGTAGGTTACCGTGCAGCGGTTAAAGGCAATGTGATTAACCTGTCTCTGGGTTTCTCTCATCCTGTTGACCATCAGCTGCCTGCGGGTATCACTGCTGAATGTCCGACTCAGACTGAAATCGTGCTGAAAGGCGCTGATAAGCAGATGATCGGCCAGGTTGCAGCGGATCTGCGCGCCTACCGTCGTCCTGAGCCTTACAAAGGCAAGGGTGTTCGTTACGCCGACGAAGTCGTGCGTACCAAAGAGGCTAAGAAGAAGTAAGGTAACACTATGGATAAGAAATCTGCTCGTATCCGTCGTGCGACCCGCGCACGCCGCAAGCTCCAGGAGCTGGGCGCAACTCGCCTGGTGGTACATCGTACCCCGCGTCATATTTACGCACAGGTAATTGCACCGAACGGTTCTGAAGTTCTGGTAGCTGCTTCTACTGTAGAAAAAGCTATCGCTGAACAACTGAAGTACACCGGTAACAAAGACGCGGCTGCAGCTGTGGGTAAAGCTGTCGCTGAACGCGCTCTGGAAAAAGGCATCAAAGATGTATCCTTTGACCGTTCCGGGTTCCAATATCATGGTCGTGTCCAGGCACTGGCAGATGCTGCCCGTGAAGCTGGCCTTCAGTTCTAAGGTAGAGGTGTAAGATGGCTCACATCGAAAAACAAGCTGGCGAACTGCAGGAAAAGCTGATCGCGGTAAACCGCGTATCTAAAACCGTTAAAGGTGGTCGTATTTTCTCCTTCACAGCTCTGACTGTAGTTGGCGATGGTAACGGTCGCGTTGGTTTTGGTTACGGTAAAGCGCGTGAAGTTCCAGCAGCGATCCAGAAAGCGATGGAAAAAGCCCGTCGCAATATGATTAACGTCGCGCTGAATAACGGCACTCTGCAACACCCTGTTAAAGGTGTTCACACGGGTTCTCGCGTATTCATGCAGCCGGCTTCCGAAGGTACCGGTATCATCGCCGGTGGTGCAATGCGCGCCGTTCTGGAAGTCGCTGGGGTTCATAACGTTCTGGCTAAAGCATATGGTTCCACCAACCCGATTAACGTGGTTCGTGCAACTATTGATGGCCTGGAAAATATGAGTTCTCCAGAAATGGTCGCTGCCAAGCGTGGTAAATCCGTTGAAGAAATTCTGGGGAAATAAACCATGGCAAAGACTATTAAAATTACTCAAACCCGCAGTGCAATCGGTCGTCTGCCGAAACACAAGGCAACGCTGCTTGGCCTGGGTCTGCGTCGTATTGGTCACACCGTAGAGCGCGAGGATACTCCTGCTATTCGTGGTATGATCAACGCGGTTTCCTTCATGGTTAAAGTTGAGGAGTAAGAGATGCGTTTAAATACTCTGTCTCCGGCCGAAGGCTCCAAAAAGGCGGGTAAACGCCTGGGTCGTGGTATCGGTTCTGGCCTCGGTAAAACCGGTGGTCGTGGTCACAAAGGTCAGAAATCTCGTTCTGGCGGTGGCGTACGTCGCGGTTTCGAAGGTGGTCAGATGCCTCTGTACCGTCGTCTGCCGAAATTCGGCTTCACTTCTCGTAAAGCAGCGATTACAGCCGAAGTTCGTCTGTCTGATCTGGCTAAAGTAGAAGGCGGTGTTGTAGACCTGAACACGCTGAAAGCGGCTAACATTATCGGTATCCAGATCGAGTTCGCGAAAGTGATCCTGGCTGGCGAAGTAACTACTCCGGTAACTGTTCGTGGCCTGCGTGTTACTAAAGGCGCTCGCGCTGCTATCGAAGCTGCTGGCGGTAAAATCGAGGAATAAGTAGCAGATGGCTAAACAACCGGGATTAGATTTTCAAAGTGCCAAAGGTGGCTTAGGCGAGCTGAAACGCAGACTGCTGTTTGTTATCGGTGCGCTGATTGTGTTCCGTATTGGCTCTTTTATTCCGATCCCTGGTATTGATGCCGCTGTACTTGCCAAACTGCTTGAGCAACAGCGAGGCACCATCATTGAGATGTTTAACATGTTCTCTGGTGGTGCTCTCAGCCGTGCTTCTATCTTTGCTCTGGGGATCATGCCGTATATTTCGGCGTCGATCATTATCCAGCTGCTGACGGTGGTTCACCCAACGCTGGCAGAAATTAAGAAAGAAGGGGAGTCTGGTCGTCGTAAGATCAGCCAGTACACCCGTTACGGTACTCTGGTGCTGGCAATATTCCAGTCGATCGGTATTGCTACCGGTCTGCCGAATATGCCTGGTATGCAAGGCCTGGTTATTAACCCGGGCTTTGCATTCTACTTCACCGCTGTTGTAAGTCTGGTCACAGGAACGATGTTCCTGATGTGGTTGGGCGAACAGATTACTGAACGAGGTATCGGCAACGGTATTTCAATCATTATCTTCGCCGGTATTGTCGCGGGACTCCCGCCAGCCATTGCCCATACTATCGAGCAAGCGCGTCAAGGCGACCTGCACTTCCTCGTGTTGCTGTTGGTTGCAGTATTAGTATTTGCAGTGACGTTCTTTGTTGTATTTGTTGAGCGTGGTCAACGCCGCATTGTGGTAAACTACGCAAAACGTCAGCAAGGTCGTCGTGTCTATGCTGCACAGAGCACACATTTACCGCTGAAAGTGAATATGGCGGGGGTAATCCCGGCAATCTTCGCTTCCAGTATTATTCTGTTCCCGGCAACCATCGCGTCATGGTTCGGGGGCGGTACTGGTTGGAACTGGCTGACAACAATTTCGCTGTATTTGCAGCCTGGGCAACCGCTTTATGTGTTACTCTATGCGTCTGCAATCATCTTCTTCTGTTTCTTCTACACGGCGTTGGTTTTCAACCCGCGTGAAACAGCAGATAACCTGAAGAAGTCCGGTGCATTTGTACCAGGAATTCGTCCGGGAGAGCAAACGGCGAAGTATATCGATAAAGTAATGACCCGCCTGACCCTGGTTGGTGCGCTGTACATTACCTTTATCTGCCTGATCCCGGAGTTCATGCGTGATGCAATGAAAGTACCGTTCTACTTCGGTGGGACCTCACTGCTTATCGTTGTTGTCGTGATTATGGACTTTATGGCTCAAGTGCAAACTCTGATGATGTCCAGTCAGTATGAGTCTGCATTGAAGAAGGCGAACCTGAAAGGCTACGGCCGATAATTGGTCGCCCGAGAAGTTACGGAGAGTAAAAATGAAAGTTCGTGCTTCCGTCAAGAAATTATGCCGTAACTGCAAAATCGTTAAGCGTGATGGTGTCATCCGTGTGATTTGCAGTGCCGAGCCGAAGCATAAACAGCGCCAAGGCTGATTTATTCGCATATTTTTCTTGCAAAGTTGGGTTGAGCTGGCTAGATTAGCCAGCCAATCTTTTGTATGTCTGTGCGTTTCCATTTGAGTATCCTGAAAACGGGCTTTTCAGCATGGAACGTACATATTAAATAGTAGGAGTGCATAGTGGCCCGTATAGCAGGCATTAACATTCCTGATCATAAGCATGCCGTAATCGCATTAACTTCGATTTATGGCGTCGGCAAGACCCGTTCCAAAGCCATCCTGGCTGCAGCGGGTATCGCTGAAGATGTTAAGATCAGTGAGCTGTCTGAAGGACAAATCGACACGCTGCGTGACGAAGTTGCCAAATTTGTCGTTGAAGGTGATCTGCGCCGTGAAATCAGCATGAGCATCAAGCGCCTGATGGATCTTGGTTGCTATCGCGGTTTGCGTCATCGTCGTGGTCTACCGGTTCGCGGTCAGCGTACCAAGACCAACGCACGTACCCGTAAGGGTCCGCGCAAACCGATCAAGAAATAATCGGGGTGATTGAATAATGGCAAAGGCACCAATTCGTGCACGTAAACGTGTAAGAAAACAAGTCTCTGACGGCGTGGCTCATATCCATGCTTCTTTCAACAACACCATCGTGACTATCACTGATCGTCAGGGTAACGCGTTGGGTTGGGCAACAGCCGGTGGTTCCGGTTTCCGTGGTTCTCGCAAATCCACTCCGTTTGCAGCTCAGGTTGCAGCAGAGCGTTGCGCTGACGCCGTGAAAGAATACGGCATCAAGAATCTGGAAGTTATGGTTAAAGGTCCGGGTCCAGGCCGCGAATCTACTATTCGTGCTCTGAACGCCGCAGGTTTCCGCATCACTAACATTACTGATGTGACTCCGATCCCTCATAACGGTTGTCGTCCGCCGAAAAAACGTCGCGTATAACGCTTCGTTTTCCAGGTTTGTTGGAGAAAGAAAATGGCAAGATATTTGGGTCCTAAGCTCAAGCTGAGCCGTCGTGAGGGCACCGACTTATTCCTTAAGTCTGGCGTTCGCGCGATCGATACCAAGTGTAAAATTGAACAAGCTCCTGGCCAGCACGGTGCGCGTAAACCGCGTCTGTCTGACTATGGTGTGCAGTTGCGTGAAAAGCAAAAAGTTCGCCGTATCTATGGTGTGCTGGAGCGTCAGTTCCGTAACTACTACAAAGAAGCAGCACGTCTGAAAGGCAACACCGGTGAAAACCTGTTGGCTCTGCTGGAAGGTCGTCTGGACAACGTTGTATACCGTATGGGCTTCGGTGCCACTCGTGCAGAAGCACGTCAGCTGGTTAGCCATAAAGCAATTATGGTAAACGGTCGTGTTGTTAACATCGCTTCTTATCAGGTTAGTCCGAATGACGTTGTAAGCATTCGTGAGAAAGCGAAGAAGCAGTCTCGCGTGAAAGCCGCTCTGGAGCTGGCTGAGCAGCGTGAAAAGCCAACCTGGCTGGAAGTTGATGCTGGCAAGATGGAAGGTACGTTTAAGCGTAAGCCGGAGCGTTCTGATCTGTCTGCGGACATTAACGAACACCTGATCGTCGAGCTTTACTCCAAGTAAAGCTTAGTACCAAAGAGAGGACACAATGCAGGGTTCTGTGACAGAGTTTCTAAAACCGCGCCTGGTTGATATCGAGCAAGTGAGTTCGACGCACGCCAAGGTGACCCTTGAGCCTTTAGAGCGTGGCTTTGGCCATACTCTGGGTAACGCACTGCGCCGTATTCTGCTCTCATCGATGCCGGGTTGCGCGGTGACCGAGGTTGAGATTGATGGTGTACTACATGAGTACAGCACCAAAGAAGGCGTTCAGGAAGATATCCTGGAAATCCTGCTCAACCTGAAAGGGCTGGCGGTGAGAGTTCAGGGCAAAGATGAAGTTATTCTTACCTTGAATAAATCTGGCATTGGCCCTGTGACTGCAGCCGATATCACCCACGACGGTGATGTCGAAATCGTCAAGCCGCAGCACGTGATCTGCCACCTGACCGATGAGAACGCGTCTATTAGCATGCGTATCAAAGTTCAGCGCGGTCGTGGTTATGTGCCGGCTTCTACCCGAATTCATTCGGAAGAAGATGAGCGCCCAATCGGCCGTCTGCTGGTCGACGCATGCTACAGCCCTGTAGAGCGTATTGCCTACAATGTTGAAGCAGCGCGTGTAGAACAGCGTACCGACCTGGACAAGCTGGTCATCGAAATGGAAACCAACGGCACAATCGATCCTGAAGAGGCGATTCGTCGTGCGGCAACCATTCTGGCTGAACAACTGGAAGCTTTCGTTGACTTACGTGATGTACGTCAGCCGGAAGTGAAAGAAGAGAAACCAGAGTTCGATCCGATCCTGCTGCGCCCTGTTGACGATCTGGAATTGACTGTCCGCTCTGCTAACTGCCTTAAAGCAGAAGCTATCCACTATATCGGTGATCTGGTACAACGTACCGAGGTTGAGCTCCTTAAAACGCCTAACCTTGGTAAAAAATCTCTTACTGAGATTAAAGACGTGCTGGCTTCCCGTGGACTGTCTCTGGGTATGCGCCTGGAAAACTGGCCACCGGCAAGCATCGCTGACGAGTAACCGGATCACAGGTTAAGGTTTTACTGAGAAGGATAAGGTCATGCGCCATCGTAAGAGTGGTCGTCAACTGAACCGCAACAGCAGCCATCGCCAGGCTATGTTCCGCAATATGGCAGGTTCACTGGTTCGTCATGAAATCATCAAGACGACTCTGCCTAAAGCGAAAGAGCTGCGCCGCGTAGTTGAGCCGCTGATTACTCTTGCCAAGACTGATAGCGTTGCTAATCGTCGTCTGGCATTCGCCCGTACTCGTGATAACGAGATCGTGGCAAAACTGTTTAACGAACTGGGCCCGCGTTTCGCGAGCCGTGCCGGTGGTTACACTCGTATTCTGAAGTGTGGCTTCCGTGCAGGCGACAACGCGCCGATGGCTTACATCGAGCTGGTTGATCGTTCAGAGAAAGCAGAAGCTGCTGCAGAGTAATCTGAAGCAACGTAAAAAAACCCGCCCCGGCGGGTTTTTTTATACCCGCAGTATCCCCACTTATCTACAATAGCTGTACTCTTTTTGTTCATCCCCTGGAGTATTTATGTGGTTACTTGACCAGTGGGCAGAGCGCCATATTACTGAAGCACAAGCTAAAGGCGAGTTTGATAATCTCCCGGGCAGTGGTGAACCATTAATTCTGGAAGATGACTCACACGTGCCGCCGGAACTGCGTGCTGGCTATCGCTTGTTAAAGAATGCCGGCTGTTTACCGCCAGAACTTGAGCAGCGTAAGGAAGCCGTTCAGCTTCTGGATATTCTCAAAGGAATCCGTCAGGATGAACCACAATATCAAGAGGTTAGCCGTCAGTTATCTTTACTGGAGTTAAAACTGCGGCAAGCAGGTTTGAGCACTGAATTTTTACGTGGCGAATATGCAGATAAGCTTCTGAATAAAATTAATGACAACTGAGAGAGAATTTATGTATCGCATTGGTGAGCTGGCAAAACTGGCGGAAGTTACACCCGACACAATACGTTATTACGAAAAACAGCAGATGATGGATCATGAAGTTCGTACGGAAGGAGGCTTTCGCCTGTATACCGAAAGCGATCTCCAACGGTTGAAATTTATTCGGCATGCCAGACAACTTGGTTTCAGTCTGGAGTCGATCCGTGAGTTACTTTCGATCCGTATCGATCCTGAACATCATACTTGTCAGGAATCAAAAGGCATTGTGCAGGAAAGATTACAGGAAGTGGAAGCGCGGATAGCCGAGTTGCAGAGCATGCAGCGTTCCTTGCAACGTCTTAACGATGCCTGTTGTGGTAGCGCCCATAGCAGCGTTTATTGCTCTATCCTTGAAGCTCTTGAGCAAGGAGCCAGCGGCGGCAAAGCAGGTTGTTGATTTTTTGCACTGACAGGATTAAACTCGCGCCGTTAAATAAACAACTGGAGTTTTTATGAGCCGATATCAGCATACGAAAGGGCATATAAAGGATAATGCGATTGAAGCATTACTGCATGACCCCTTGTTCAGACAGCGTGTAGAAAAAAATAAAAAAGGGAAAGGCAGTTATATGCGAAAAGGAAAACATGGCAATAGGGGTAACTGGGAGGCCAGTGGCAAGAAAGTAAATCACTTTTTTACCACTGGCCTTCTACTTTCAGGATCTTGTTAAGAGCGGTTATTCTGCTCTTTCAGTAAATCGCGAATCTCTGTCAGTAGTACTTCTTCTTTGGTTGGCGCAGGCGCGGCTGCCGGTTCTTCTTTCTTACGATTCAGTTTGTTGATTAGCTTAATTGCCATAAAGATGGCAAAGGCAACAATCAGAAAATCAAATACGTTTTGAATGAAGACACCGTAATGCATGACGACAGCAGGGATATCCCCCTGCGCATCGCGTAGCGTGACAGCAAACTGTTTAAAGTCGATCCCACCAATTAATAAACCCAGCGGCGGCATGATGATATCGGCAACCAGTGAAGATACAATCTTACCGAAGGCCGCACCGATAATGACACCCACTGCCAAATCCACCACATTCCCGCGCATCGCAAATTCGCGAAATTCTTTAATAATGCTCATGTTATTCTCCCTATAAAGCCGACAATCATAAGTCTAACAAATGTTAAGCTATTTTCCTGCCGGGAATGAATTTAATTAATCCTTGAAAAGAAAAGGGAATTAATAAGGCGTCAGAAGACGCCTTATTAATTATAAGAAGAAAGGACTTGGCTGGAAGAGACGTTCGACGTCGGTAATAAACTTTTTGTCCGTCAGGAACATAATTACATGATCGCCTTGCTCAATACGAAGATTATCATTGGCAATCATCACATCATTGCCGCGTACTACTGCACCAATAATCGTTCCTGGTGGCAGTTTGATTTCATCTATAACCCGGCCAACGACACGAGAAGTACTTTCATCACCGTGTGCAACGGCTTCAATAGCTTCTGCTACGCCACGTCGCAGCGAGGAGACGCCAACGATATCTGCTTTTCGTACGTGACTGAGCAAAGCAGAGATTGTTGCCTGCTGCGGTGAAATTGCAATATCGATAACGCTCCCCTGAACCAGATCCACATAAGCGCGACGTTGGATTAATACCATTACCTTTTTCGCGCCCATACGTTTGGCGAGCATGGCAGACATGATATTGGCTTCGTCATCATTGGTTACCGCGATAAATAGATCAACTTGATCGATGTGCTCTTCAGCCAGCAGTTCCTGATCTGATGCATCACCAAAAAAGACGATCGTATTCTGCAATTTTTCCGCCAATTCGGCAGCGCGTTGTTGATTCCGTTCGATCAGTTTGACGCTGTAATCTTTTTCCAGACGACGCGCCAGCCCTGCACCGATATTACCGCCGCCAACCAGCATGATCCGCTTATATGGCTTTTCCAGTCGCTGTAACTCACTCATTACTGCACGAATATGCTGCGAGGCGGCAATAAAGAACACTTCATCACCGGCTTCAACAATGGTCGAACCTTGCGGACGAATAGGACGATCGTGGCGGAAAATTGCCGCCACGCGGGTATCGATATGCGGCATATGCTCGCGCATAGTCGAAAGCGCATTACCAATGAGCGGGCCACCATAATAGGCTTTTACTACCGCAAGGCTAACTTTGCCCTCTGCAAAGTTCACGACCTGCAAGGCGCCGGGATATTCGATCAGTCGATAAATATTATCGATAACCAATTGCTCTGGCGCGATAAGATGATCAATCGGTACGGCATCAGAATGAAATAGCTTATCGGCATCTCGCACGTAGTCCGGTGAACGGATGCGGGCGATGCGGTTAGGAGTGTTGAAAAGCGAGTAGGCTACCTGGCAGGCAACCATATTGGTTTCATCTGAACTGGTTACAGCAACCAGCATATCAGCATCGTCGGCACCTGCCTCCCGCAATACCCGTGGGTGGGAACCGTGTCCCTGCACGACACGCAGGTCAAATTTATCCTGCAAGGTCCGCAAACGCTCACCATTGGTATCGACAACGGTAATATCGTTGTTCTCACCTACCAGGTTTTCCGCCAGCGTGCCGCCAACTTGTCCGGCACCCAGAATGATAATTTTCATCAGTCGCGACCCGTTATCTCATCACTTTTTGATTAGCTTAGCGTAAAAGAAGCCGTCGCCCTCTTCGGCACCAGGCAGATTTTGCTTACCCGGTTGTTCTGGGGTTCCTGTTTCGCAAAGCATTGCATCTTCTGTGCGTTGCAGAAAGGCTTTAATTTGTTGGCTATTCTCTTCCGGTAACACCGAACAGGTAGCATAAACAAGCGTTCCGCCTGACTTCAAATGTGGCCATATAGCGTCGAGAATTTCAGACTGCAGCTGCGCGAGTTCTGGGATATCGCGATCGCGACGCAACCATTTAATATCCGGATGGCGGCGAATCACTCCGGTTGCCGAACAAGGCGCATCTAATAAGATGCGATCGAACTGTTTCTCACCACACCATTGGGAAGGGTAGCGGCCATCACCTTGTTTCACGGTTGCCTTCATACCAAGACGTTTTAAATTGTCGTAAACGCGAGAGAGGCGTTGCTCATCAATATCGACCGCCAGAACTTGCGCCTCTGGAGCAACCTCAAGAATATGCGTTGTTTTACCGCCTGGCGCGGCGCAAAGATCCAGAATATGTTCACCGTTTTGCGGAGCAAGCCAGGTCATGCAACCTTGTGCCGAAGCATCCTGAACGGTAACCCATCCTTCTTCAAAACCGGGTAGCGCATGAACAGGCGCTGGTGTTTCCAGCCGTACAGCATCAGGATAATCAGTATCTGGGAAACCTTTCATACCGCCTTCTTCCAGTAAGGCAATCCAGGCATCGCGGGAATGGTGCGTACGGTTGACACGTAGCCACATTGGCGGGCGTTGATTATTGGCTTCAACGATGGATTGCCATTGCTCTGGATACGCTTTTTGCAGACGTTTTAAGAGCCAGGCAGGGTGCAGATAACGAGTGTCGTTGGTATTAAACTCGGCCAGTAATTCATCCTGTTGACGCTGGAACTGCCGTAGTACACCGTTAATTAACCCTTTAAGTTGCGGGCGTTTAATCGCGACCGCGCCTTCCACTGTTTCAGCCAGCGCGGCATGAGGGGGAATACGGGTATAAAGCAGTTGATACAAACCAACCATAATCAGGTAATGCACAGTCCGCTGTTTGCCGGTCATTGGACGGGCCATTAATTTATTAATTAGCCAGTCTAACTGTGATAGCGTCCGCAGTACGCCAAAGCACAATTCTTGTAGCAGTGCTTTGTCTTTATCGGAAACTTTTTGTTGTAGCGGCGGCAGAATGTTGCTTAATGATTGCCCTTGCTCGACGACTTGTTCAACGGCCTGTGCCGCCATGCTACGTAAATTACGTTGTTTTTTCATAAGTATAAAAATAAAAATGCCCGGCACGACCGGGCTTAGAAGAGTGGACTATCAGGCCAGACGGTTGCCCGGAACAAACCATTCCCGACGAGAATTCAGGAGGTCTTGTGCGCTCATCGCTTTCTTACCCGCAGGTTGCAATGAGAGCAGATTCAGGATGCCGTCACCGGTCGCGACCTGAATGCCTTGTTTGCTGGCTTCAAGGATTGTCCCTGGCGCAGACGTGGTCATCGTACCAATGACCGACGCTTTCCAGATCTTAACAGGCTGACCTTCAATTTCCAGCCAGCTCATCGGCCATGGATTAAAAGCGCGAATGCAGCGTTCAAGCTGTGCCGCTGAAAGCGACCAGTCAATACGCGCTTCTTCTTTACTCAATTTCTCAGCGTAAGTGACGAGAGTTTCGTCCTGCGCTTCCGGTTTTGCCGAGCCGTCTGCCAGTTGTTTCAATGTGGTGATAAGCCCTTGTGGGCCAAGCTCTGCCAGTTTGTCATATAACGTGCCACTAGTATCTTCTGCGGTAATCGGGCAGGAGAGTTTATAGAGCATGTCGCCCGTATCTAAACCGACATCCATTTGCATAATAGTGACGCCGGTTTCTGCATCGCCCGCCCACAACGAACGTTGGATTGGCGCAGCCCCACGCCAGCGCGGCAGCAGTGAACCATGAACATTGATGCATCCAAGACGCGGCATTTCCAGCACAGCTTTAGGCAGAATCAGCCCATAGGCGACGACGACCATGACATCAGCGTGCAGATCGGCGACCAGTTGCTGGTTTTCTTGTGGGCGCAGGGAAACAGGCTGAAAAACCGGTAACCCTTTCTCTTCTGCCAGCACTTTAACCGGGCTGGGCATGAGTTTTTTACCGCGACCTGCCGGTCGGTCCGGTTGGGTGAACACGCCGACAACGTTATGTCCAGAAGACAACAGCGCGTCAAGATGACGCGCTGCAAAGTCAGGTGTACCCGCAAAAATAATACGTAGTGATTCTGACACGTTAGTTCTTATCCTTAAGCCCGGGCTTTCAGACGATCCAGTTTTTCAACTTTTTGACGAATACGTTGTTGTTTCAGCGGTGACAGGTAATCCATGAACAGTTTACCGACCAGGTGATCCATCTCATGCTGAATACAGATGGCTAACAGACCGTCTGCTTCCAGCTCAAATGGTTTACCGTCGCGGTCCAGGGCGCGAATTTTCACTTTCTCTGCGCGCGGCACTAAAGCACGTTGTTCAGGGATCGACAGGCAACCTTCTTCAATGCCTGTTTCGCCGCTTTTTTCTAAAAGCTCCGGATTGATTAACACCAGCCGTTCGTCACGGTTTTCCGAAACATCAATAACAATGATACGTTGATGAATATCAACCTGTGTTGCCGCCAGGCCAATACCTTCTTCCGCGTACATCGTCTCGAACATATCATCGACGATACGCTGAATTTCTGCATTCACTTCTTCTACCGGTTTAGCAACTTTGCGAAGCCGCTCGTCCGGAATATGTAACACTTGCAAAACTGACATAAATCTCCAGAGATGTGTTCAGGAGTTAGAAAGATTATTTCTTCTATTCTAGACAAATCCCCCTCTGATTGACAGCATCACTGACCAATCGCAAAGATTGCTAAGGCTGCTTATGGCAAGGGGATAAGGATGGTCGAGACAGAAATTTGGCTGCGTTTGATGAATGTGAGCACCTTGTACGGCGATGATATGGTCCGTATAGCTCACTGGCTGGCAGAACAGCCAAATATTGATGCAGTTGTACTGCAGCAAACAGGGCTTTCATCGCGACAGGCACAACGTTTTCTTACATTTTCACAGAAGAGTATTGAAAGCTCACTTTGTTGGCTGGAGCAACCTAACCATCATTTAATTCCTGCGGACAGCGAATTTTATCCTCCTCAACTTATTGCAACGGCTGATTATCCAGGTGCATTGTTTGTTGCTGGTGATCTACAAGCGCTGCAATCATTTCAGTTGGCCGTAGTAGGAAGCCGGGCGCATTCATGGTATGGCGAACGGTGGGGACGACTGTTATGTGAGTCGCTGGCGGCGCGAGGTGTGACAATTACCAGTGGGCTGGCGCGTGGAATCGATGGTGTAGCGCATAAAGCGGCCTTGCAGGTAAATGGTGTCAGTGTTGCTGTGCTGGGTAATGGGCTCAATACCATTTATCCGCGTCGCCATGCCCGACTGGCTACCAGTCTGCTTGAACATGGTGGGGCTCTCGTCTCGGAATTTCCCCTCGATGCCCCTCCTCTTGCTTACAATTTCCCACGAAGAAATCGTATTATCAGTGGTCTAAGTAAAGGTGTACTGGTGGTGGAAGCGGCCTTGCGCAGTGGTTCACTGGTGACAGCGCGTTGTGCGCTTGAGCAGGGGCGTGAAGTTTTTGCTTTGCCCGGTCCATTAGGGAGTCCCGGAAGTGAAGGCCCCCACTGGCTTATTAAACAAGGTGCGATTCTTGTGACGGAACCGGAAGAAATTCTGGAAAATTTGCAATATGGATTGCACTGGTTGCCAGATGCCCCTGAAAAATCATTTTATTCATCAGATCAGGAAGACGTGGCATTGCCATTTCCTGAGCTCCTGGCTAACGTAGGAGATGAGGTAACACCTGTTGACGTCGTCGCTGAACGTGCCGGCCAACCTGTGCCAGAGGTAGTTACTCAACTACTTGAACTGGAGTTAGCAGGATGGATCGCAGCTGTACCCGGCGGCTATGTCCGATTGAGGAGGGCATGCCATGTTCGACGTACTAATGTATTTGTTTGAAACCTATATTCACACTGAAGCTGAGTTGCGTGTGGATCAAGACAAACTTGAACAGGATCTTACCGACGCAGGTTTTGAGCGAGAAGACATTTACAATGCCCTGCTATGGCTGGAAAAGCTTGCGGATTATCAGGAAGGGTTGGCAGAACCGATGCAATTGGCATCTGATCCTCTCTCCATGCGTATTTATACCCCGGAAGAGTGTGAACGACTGGATGCCAGCTGTCGTGGGTTTCTGCTTTTCCTTGAGCAGATTCAGGTGCTCAATCTTGAAACCCGTGAAATGGTGATAGAGCGAGTGCTCGCACTGGATAACGCAGAGTTCGAACTGGATGATCTGAAATGGGTGATCCTGATGGTGTTGTTCAACATTCCGGGCTGCGAAAATGCGTACCAGCAAATGGAAGAATTACTCTTTGAAGTGAATGAAGGTATGCTGCATTAATCATTTCTTTAATTCAGCATAAGTTGTTATGGCAAAATCAGCACTGTTCACGGTGCGTAATAATGAGTCCTGCCCAAAGTGTGGGGCTGAACTGGTTATTCGATCCGGGAAACACGGTCCGTTTCTCGGGTGTTCTCAATATCCGGCATGTGACTATGTCCGTCCTCTGAAATCATCAGCGGATGGTCATATTGTCAAAGTTCTGGAGGGGCAAATATGCCCGGTATGTGGTGCAGACCTGGTGTTACGCCAGGGACGCTTCGGTATGTTCATTGGCTGTAGTAACTATCCTGTATGCGAACATACAGAACTTATCGATAAACCAGACGAAACGGCAATTACCTGTCCTCAATGTCGAACGGGCCATCTGGTCCAGCGTCGCTCCCGTTATGGCAAAACGTTTCATTCCTGTGATCGCTACCCGGAGTGTCAGTTTGCCATTAACTTCAAACCCATAGCCGGAGAATGCCCTGAGTGTCATTATCCGCTACTCATCGAAAAGAAAACCGCGCAGGGTGTAAAACACTTTTGTGCCAATAAACAATGTGGAAAGCCGGTTTCGGCGGAATAATAACGTGAATAATAACCTGCAAGGAGGCGCTATTGCAGCTGCGATAGATGTCCTCAATGAAGAACGTGTCATCGCCTATCCAACGGAAGCCGTTTTCGGTGTCGGGTGCGATCCTGATAGCGAAACAGCAGTGATGCGACTGTTGGAGTTAAAACAACGTCCGGTTGATAAGGGGCTGATTTTAATCGCAGCAAATTACGAGCAGCTCAAACCTTATATCGATGACAGCATGCTGACGGACGCGCAGCGTGAAACCATTTTTTCTCGCTGGCCAGGTCCTGTCACCTTTGTCTTTCCCGCGCCAGCGACAACACCGCGCTGGTTGACGGGCCGATTTGACTCACTTGCTGTACGAGTCACCGACCATCCGTTGGTGATTGCTTTGTGCCAGGCTTATGGTAAACCGCTGGTTTCTACCAGTGCCAACTTGAGTGGATTGCCACCTTGTCGAACAGTAGACGAAGTTCGTGCACAATTTGGTGCGGAGTTCCCGGTTGTGCCTGGTGAAACGGGGGGGCGTTTAAATCCTTCAGAAATCCGCGATGCCCTGACGGGTGAACTGTTTCGACAGGGGTAACATAATGGAAACCTATGCTGTTTTTGGTAATCCGATTGCACATAGCAAATCGCCATTCATTCATCAGCAATTTGCACAGCAACTGAATATTGAGCATCCCTATGGTCGCGTGCTGGCACCTATCAATGATTTCATCAACACGCTGAACGCTTTCTTTAGTGCTGGTGGCAAAGGTGCGAATGTGACGGTGCCTTTTAAAGAAGAAGCTTTTGCCAGAGCAGATGAACTTACTGAACGGGCGGCGTTGGCTGGAGCAGTTAATACCCTCAAGCGTTTAGAAGATGGGCGCCTGCTGGGTGACAATACCGATGGCGTAGGTTTGTTAAGCGATCTGGAACGTCTGTCTTTTATTCGCTCCGGCTTACGTATTTTGTTGATCGGTGCTGGTGGGGCGTCTCGTGGGGTATTACTGCCGCTCCTCTCTCTGGACTGTGCGGTGACAATCACTAACCGAACGGTTTCTCGCGCGGAAGAGTTGGCTAAATTGTTTGCGCACACTGGAAGTGTTCAGGTGTTGGGTATGGACGAACTGGAAGGTCACGAGTTCGATCTTATTATTAACGCGACATCCAGTGGCATTAGTGGAGATGTTCCGGCGATCCCGGCATCGCTCGTTCATTCAGGCATTTGTTGTTATGACATGTTCTACCAGAAGGGAAAAACTCCCTTCCTGGCATGGTGTGAGCAGCAAGGATCAAAACGTAATGCAGATGGATTGGGGATGTTAGTGGCGCAGGCGGCTCATGCCTTTCTTCTTTGGCACGGTGTTCTGCCTGACGTAGAACCAGTCATAAAGCAATTGCAGGAGGAGTTGTCTGCGTGAATCAGGCCATCCAATTTCCAGACAGGGAAGAGTGGAACGAGAGTAAAAAATGCGTTTGTTTTCCCGCTATTGTAAATGGTATGCAGCTCACTTGCGCTATTACTGGAGAGAGTCTGGCGAATCGCTTTGCAGGAGATACGCCAGAACAGTGGTTAGCGAATTTTCGGCAGCATCGCTGGGACCTTGAAGAAGAAGCAGAAAGCTTGATTCAGGATCAAAGCGAAGATGATCAAGGTTGGGTCTGGTTACCCTGATCCAGGTACTCATCTTTCCATTTGACGTAGTTATTCGCGGAGTAGCGTAACCCTGCCTTCTCTTCATCACTTAACGGGCGGATCTGTTTGACGGGGCTACCGAGATACAGATATCCGCTCTCCAGCCGTTTATTTTGTGGGACCAGGCTACCCGCGCCGATCATTACATCATCTTCTATTACAGCGCCATCAAGTAAAATTGATCCCATTCCAACCAGTACTCGATTACCAATAGTACAGCCATGAAGCATGACCTTGTGTCCAACCGTGACGTCTTCACCTACGATTAATGGATTGCCTTGGGGATTGGTTGTTGATTTATGGGTTACATGTAAGACGCTACCATCCTGAATATTAGTGCGGGTACCAATCTGTACATAATTCACATCACCACGAATCACAACGAGCGGCCAGATCCCCACATCATCAGCCAGGCGGACGTCACCAATCACTACACTACTATCGTCGATCATTACGCGCTGACCGATTTGTGGAAAAAGATCGCGGTATGGGCGTAAAACGTCAGACATACTTACCTCAACAAGAAATGATTTACTAATGACTTTGGGTGCAATATTTGCCTTGTGCAAGTGTTTTAGTATGCAAAAAAGCACCATTTTGCGTGCGAATGAAGCAAGGCGGGTGAAAAAACAACAAACAGAAAAAAAGATCAAAAAAGTACTTGTGCAAAAAATTGGGATCCCTATAATGCGCCTCCGTTGAGACGACAACGTGAAACACTTCACAAGATGGTCGGAACAACGAAGAGAAAAATCCTGAAATTCAGGGTTGACTCTGAAAGAGGAAAGCGTAATATACGCCACCTCGCGACAGTGAGCTGAAAGCCGCGTCGCAACTGCTCTTTAACAATTTATCAGACAATCTGTGTGGGCACTCGAAGATACGGATTCTTAACGTCGCAAGACGATAAATGAATACCAAGTCTCAAGAGTGAACACGTAATTCATTACGAAGTTTAATTCTTTGAGCATCAAACTTTTAAATTGAAGAGTTTGATCATGGCTCAGATTGAACGCTGGCGGCAGGCCTAACACATGCAAGTCGAACGGTAACAGGAAACAGCTTGCTGTTTCGCTGACGAGTGGCGGACGGGTGAGTAATGTCTGGGAAACTGCCCGATGGAGGGGGATAA